>JAEYOX010000119.1 GCA_023411265.1 Bacteroidota bacterium
TTTTCTTCGGATACGGTTCGGGTATCCTTCGGTAAGTGTTCGGTAAAATGGCGTTTTACCGAAGGTTTACCGAACACGACCCGAACAACTACCAAACAAAACGTGAGGAGCATTATAAGCAAAAAAGCAAATGAAGAAATAAGCGAATAAGTAAATAAGCAAAAAAGCTAATAAGCAAATCAGCAAATTCGCTACTAATAACCTACTCTAAGAAGGCAACGACCTAGAAGCTTTTGGCGTAAAGAAAAAAGTAAAATTTATACCTTAATTACCAACTCTTTTATAGACTACAGAAAAACTTACAGTGTTTGAAGCGCGACACAAGAATTAAACCTGAAGCAACAAGCATCTTATCGCGCAAGTTTGTAAGTTTTCTTAGAATAAATTTTGCTTTTTTTAGCAAAAAGGTCCAGTCTTGACCTTTTTGTTACTTTTTGCGTCAAGGCAAAAAGTAAGAAATTAAAACTCCATAACCCGCTTGCTGATCGCCGATCCCATTAAAAAAATAAAAAATCAGAGAGGCACCTTTTTGTTACTTTTTGCGTCAAGGCAAATCGCAGATTCATCGATTCCTTTAAAAATATTAAATAAGGAGAGAGATAAAAAGTAAGATAAAAATCATCGTTTCCTTTAACAAATTTGCAGATTTGCAAATCAGCAAATCCGCTCCCTAAACAATTAAACAGAAATCAGCAATCACTAAACACCAATCCCCAATCCCCATATACCGTACATATACAGTCATTAGTCCGTACTTATACAATGGATATACAATGGATATAGAATAGTTATAGAAAGGATACCGCACTCCCCCATTTCTATATGCAAATCGGCAAATTCTGGCAAATTCCGGCAAAAACCGGTAACTTTGGAAAACCAGTCTCCTTTACTTCTACATTTACACCGTGTTACAAAAAGAATTTTTTTAATTTTTAAAAACAAAAATCATGAGCAAACTTACAGACTCACTTTTGTCAGGATCCAGTGGCCGTGTGGGCCGGCTGGTAGTAGCGAACGTATCCGGGATAGAAATCCTGAAACAACGGCCTAAAAAAAGAACCAAGCCGCCCACTCCCAAACAGCTCCTCATTCAGAACCGAATGAAAATGTGCGGCGAATTCATCGAAAGCTATAAAAGCTTTGCTAAGGTGTATTATGGTCAGCGATTCGGGCTGCGCTCTCCTTACAATCAGGCAATGACTAACTTGATCAACAGTCACAAGCTGGACTTTAACACCTTCGAAATCACACCCCAGTATCCTGAAATCGAGTTTTCAAAAGGCTTGTTGCTGGGTGCCGTTCCATCAGGTATTTCTTCTCCTGATCCCCTGACATTACAGATCACATGGGCAGACAATTCCGGAGGAAATCCCGACCGGGAAACCGATACCGTGCAGATTCTGTATGTAGAAGAAAATGCCAGAAAATCATTTTTTGCACAGAATGTCGCCACTCGTGCAGACGGCACCCTGAATCTGCCCGTATCCATGCACCTGGCTGGCAAGCAGGTTCATGCCTGGATGACGTTCCTCAGTGCAGATGAAGCAGAAGTCTCCAACTCGGTTTATCTCGGGAGTGTCACCATCAGTTGATCAGGCATTGAGAATGAAATCAGCGTCCCATCCGTAACTCCGTTTCAGGGGGATGCGGATGGTTTCTTTATGGCGAGATATAAGTGGATGATCGTTTTGCTAAATCACCCTCTCCAAACCACAATTTTTCCGTATCTTCGGCTTCCTAAAATCAGACTCCTACTCCCCTATGCTCAGAGCAGAAAATATTACCAAAACATACAATGCCGGAAAGAAAACCGCGCTTCAGGATTTCAGCATTCATGTTCCCGAAGGCAGCATCTACGGCCTTCTGGGCCCTAATGGCGCAGGCAAAACCACTTTTATCAGAATCATTAATCAGATTACCCAACCCGATGCGGGAACAGTGCTCATCCGCGGCGAACAGCTGAAAAATGCGCACATCCGCGACATCGGATACATGCCGGAAGAAAGAGGTCTTTACAAAAATATGTCGGTGGGCGATCAGATCCTCTACTTCGGGGAACTGAAAGGGATGTCAAAAAATGATGCCCTTCACGAGGCGAAGTATTGGTTTGAGCAGCTGAACATTGACCAGTGGTGGAAGAAAAAACTGAGTGAACTTTCCAAAGGAATGGCGCAGAAAATACAGTTTGTGGTCACGGTTCTTCACCGTCCGAAACTGTTAATTCTGGACGAGCCTTTTTCGGGATTCGATCCTGTGAATGCGAACCTGATCAAAGACCAGATTCTGAACCTGAAGAAAAACGGAACCACCATCATCCTCTCTACCCACAGGATGGAAAGTGTTGAAGAATTGTGCGACGGTGTTGCCCTCATCAATAACTCCCGGAAAGTCCTCGATGGTAAGGTGTTTGATGTCCGGGAACAGTTTAAAAAGAACATCTTCAGCATTACCCTTGCCGACGCCGATCCTGAGAAACTCGAAAACTTTCTCCGGATGAACGGGGTTCAGCATCAGCAGATGGACAATAACCTCTCCACTTTTGAAATCACCAGACATGACGATCAGAATGCACTCATCAGCCAACTGGTTCAGATCGGTAAAATCCGCTCCTTTCAGGAAAAAATCCCCAGCATGAACGAAGTGTTTATTAATGCGGTGGGCAGCACCGGGATGGTATAATGCTGCTCAACAGGCCATCTTTCCGAATATTTTTAAAAGAAACATGAAGAATATCCTCCTTATCACAAAACGTGAATATCTTACACAGGTAAAAAAGAAATCCTTTATCCTTCTTACGATGTTGGCTCCCGTCCTCATGATTGCTTTCGGAGCTTTTATCGCCATAATGCTGAAAGCCAACGAAACGCAGTACACCGTTCAGGTACTGGATAAAAGCGGTCTGTTTGCCGATAAAATACAGTCGGACAGTAAATTGAAGTACGTGTGGGTAGCTCCCGAGAAGGAGCAACAGCATCTTAAGGACCTGAAAGACAGCGAAACTGTAGATGCGATTCTCATTATTGCTCCGCTTCAGGGGGAGAATTTTGAGGCAATGGAAAAAGGTTCCCGGCTCATCATCAACAATAAAATAGGGCTCGACGCCCGTCAGAAGATCGTGAGCGACCTGTCTGATGTGGTGCGTGCAGAACGGATTAAAGCCATGAATATCGACAAAAACAGGATCGCCGAACTGGATGCCGATTTTAAGCTGGAAAGCAGCAATATTCATGATGCCAACAAAGTAGACACCGATATGGACTTTGGTGTAAAATACGCTTTGGGAATGATCCTCATGTATGCCACATTCATGTTCATTATTATTTATGGAGTACGCGTCATGCGCAGCGTTCTGGAGGAGAAAAACAACCGCGTGGTTGAAATCATCATTTCTTCCGTAAAACCTTTTGATCTGATGATGGGGAAAATATTCGGCGTTACACTGGTGGCCCTCACGCAGTTCGTGGTATGGATAGGGATGGCTGTAGCCGGTGCCCTGTTGCTCAATACAGGGTTCAGTACAATGAAAGATTCCCTCCCCGGAGGAAGCGAAGCGATGGTAGAGCAATTGGATGTGCGACAGGTGGCAGGGGAAATTTCCGGCATTTTACTGGAAATGAATGTGCCGCTGGTTATTTTCGTTTTCCTTTTCTTTTTTCTCTTCGGATATATTTTTTACAGCTCCATGTATGCCGCCATCGGTTCGGCAGTAGATAACGAAACGGAAACGCAGCAGTTTACTCTTTTCGCCATTATTCCCCTTATGGTAGGCATGTACGGCAGCGTAACCATCATCAATAATCCCGATGGGCCGCTCGGTTTCTGGCTCTCCGTTATTCCGTTTACCTCTCCCGTGGCGATGGTGGCACGCATCCCGTTTGGTGTGCCGGGCTGGCAGATTGTGCTTTCAATGGTTTTATTGATTCTCAGTTCACTCTTCATGGTGTACGTAGCAGCCAAAGTCTATCGGGTTGGAATCCTGATGTACGGAAATAAAGCCACACTGAAAGAACTGTGGAAATGGATCAGAAATTAATTTGAATATTCCTTATCTTTGCATCTGAAAATTTCAGGGTCCGATATTTAGGTGTACAACCTCAGCCATCTGGATGCAGGATCGGATTTTTTTAATTTTTGAACACCTTATTGAAGTTGTATTTTCCCTTATGAATCATTTATTTGCAGATACCACCGGTGCAGATCCGGACGAGTTTTACCTTTCGCTAAAGGCCAAACTGGAAGAAAATCATAATTTTCCGGAAGATTATCTGTACAAGTTTATTTTCCCGAATGATCATTTGAAACTGACTGAACTGTACCAGGTTTTTGACAAGATTAAATATACCATTTCTACCCGGGAAAGTAAAAACGGGAAGTATATTTCTGCCAGTATTCTCGCTTTTGTACTGGACGCCAATCAGGTGATTGCTCTCTACAAAAAGGTATCAGAAATAGAAGGCGTGGTCATGTTATAGTAACGCCCGAAGGATTATTTATCAATAAAAAATCTCACATTTTCCACAGGACGGCCAATCAGTGCAACCGGTCCCTGAATCAGAATAGGACGCTCAATCAGTTCAGGATGTTGCGAAAGCAGGGTAATCCATTCATCATCAGATAATTGCTGATCTGCAAATTTCTCCCGGTACAGAGCCTCATTTTTACGTACAATGCCTTCAGGTTTCATGTCCAGTTTCTTCAGTACGGTACGTATTTCCTCTTCAGAAAGCGGGTGTTCTACAATGTCGATCACCTCGAAAGCGACTCCGTTTTCATCCAGATATTCCAATACACTCCGGGATTTAGAGCAGTTGTTGTTATGCAGTACTTTAATCATCTTTACAGTAATTTTGGATTAAAGGTACTAAAATAATCCGTGAAGCTCGGCTTCTATCCTTTCCAGGATATATCCAAAATCTTCCGTATTTTCCACGAAATCCAAATCGTCAACCTCTATGACCAGGAGTTTTCCTTCCCGGTATCCGGAGATCCATTTCTCATATTTCTCGTTCAGTTTTGAAAGATATTCAATGGAAATGCTCGCTTCATAATCGCGGCCTCTTTTGTAGATTTTCTTCACCAGATTCGGCACATCAGATTTCAGATAAATCAGCAGATCCGGAGCGGAAACAAAGGATTTCATCAGATTGAAAATAGAGGAATAATTGTTGAAATCCCGCTCTGTCAGCAGGTTCATATCATACAGATTCTCTGCGAAAATATGGGCATCTTCGTAAATAGTACGGTCCTGAATAATGTTTTTCCCACTCTCCCTGATTTCTTTCACCTGACGGAAACGGCTTCCCAGAAAGTACACCTGAAGCGCAAAACTCCACTGGCTCATATCTGCATAGAAATCTTCCAGATAGGGATTCTGATCCACATCTTCGAACTGGGGCTGCCAGCTGTAATGTTTGGAGAGCATGGTGGTAAGCGTGGTTTTTCCAGCGCCAATATTTCCTGTAATCGCAATATGCATAATGAAAAAGTTTTATAACCGGGAACTGCTGCAGACCGGAACTGCAATGATAATGCTGTTTTATTTCAGCGGGTAAAGATAAACGTTGTTTCCTCTGATTTCAAAATAGGCAGATGAATTTTTATCCACAACCGTTGCATTGGGTGCATGAAAAACCGGTTTCAACTGTGCTGTATCGGGAAGATATTGCAAAATTTGCCTGGTGCCAATAATGTAAATACGGTCGTTCTCTCGACGTAATTTAACAGGGGAATCCACGGTTTCTGCAAAAAGCTGACGTGCTTTGAGATCAAAAACCAAAAACTCATTTTTTCTGATGAAATACACTTTATTATTGAAAATCAGCATTTCTTTCATCTCATCTAAACTTACCGGAAAAGGAATGGTATGGATGATTCTGTCTTCTCTGAAATTGTACTGCAACAACCTCTTCGTACTCTCGTCCAAAAGCCAGATCTGCTGAAGGTCTTCCGCATACGCCATTTTTATAAACCCGAATCTGCGAAGGTCAATTTGCTGAATTTCATTCAGGTTCTGGTCTATAAATTTGATTTGCTGTGCATTTTCAGAAAAGAGCGTGATGTTCATCGGATTCTGAACATTCTGAACTTTGTACGGGGTCACCAGCAACATTCTGCCGTGCAGCTTTCCCAGAGAATCTACTTTGGTAAAGCTCAGTTCTTTGTTTTTGTAGAAATAAATATTCCCATAATCATCGGCAGAAAACGAAGTGGTACCCAGGATCTGTGCACTGTCCAAAGGAAGCATTCTCTGCGCCGAAAGCAGACTAGATATGAAGATCAAAATGAAAAATGGGAAACCTCTTTTCAAGATATTAATTTGAATCAAAGATAAAAAAAATGACGCAGGAAAGCGCCATTCTCTCTAACACCATAGATCGATGTTTATTTTACCGCTATTTCATAAATCAAAGGCCAGTTTTTCCCGGTAATCAGCATATGGTCTCCTTTGAAAGCGATGCCGTTCAGTACGTCGTCGTTTCCGGTGGTGTGTTTTGCTGCAATTTCAGAAAGGTCCAGCTTGGCGACAACTTCGCCGTTCGCCGGATTTATTTTCAGAATGAAAGGCCGTTGCCAGACATTGGCGTATATATATCCGTTGTGGTATTCCAGTTCGTTCAGCTGATCGTATGCCTGAGTATTTCCTGCAACAGAAATATACCTCACGATTTTGGAAGGATCATTCACATCCAGAAAATAAATATTCTTCGTTCCGTCTGATGCGATCAGGTTTTTACCATCGTAGGTCAATCCCCAGCCCTCGCCCATCAGGTTCGGATAAGGAAATTCGCTGATGAGTGTCAAATCAGATTTGTTGTAGATAAATCCTTTTTTATTCTGCCAGGTCAGCTGATAGACTTTATCGCCGATAATGGTGGCACCTTCAGAAAATACATTATTGGGTTGCGGTGTAGACGCTTTCGGCTCGGTAGTCCCGAGTTCGTATTTTATAATTTTTGAAGTTCCGTGCTGCCCGTCGCTTTCGTAAATCATATTCCCTTCCAGCTGAAAACCCTGAGTGAAGTTGCGGGTATCATGAGGATATTCTTTGATAATGGTGTAGGACAGTTGTGCTTCAGGATTTTTCGCAAACACATTGATGGTAGCATCCTGCTGCAGCACTTCGCCGTTTTTCTTTTTGATCACAAAGGTAACCGCATTGTCGCCTAAAGTGAAATATTCCGGATCCACAATGAGTTGATCCGTTTCCTTGCCGCCAAAACTGATGCTGATGCTTTCCGCACCACTGGTCACCGATTCAGGAAGGGAAATGGTATCGCCGAAATGATAGCCTTTGCTCTGCATTTCCAGGTTATAATTATTGAGCGAATCAAGAATTTCTTTGTCTTTATTACAGGAAACCATCAGGGCCAGAATAAACATTATGGCCAGTAATTTTTTCTTCATTTTCTATATAATTTTTCTGTTCAAAGATACGGTTTTGCTGGGGAGCACAGATCCATCCCTTGTTCAGCGCCTCAAAAATAGGCATAAAAAAGAACGCACCCAAGTACGTTCTCTGCATTTTTTTTTCGATAAAGTGGGACAGATTCTAGTTTTCCAGATAATCTTTCAGTGCCCGTGTTACAATCTCATTCCAGCCTTCTGCAAAGCTGTCGTGCCTGAAGGTTTCACCGAGATGGTTAAAATTCTCAAGACCTTTGTGGGTTAACATCACTTCTGTTCCGTCGTCTACCGGTTTCAGTTCCCATTTTACAAGGGTTTTTTCTTTCGAAAACTCCGGATAAGACCATGAATGCTTGAGCTTGGAATGAGGTATAATTTCCAGAATTTCTCCGTGATGATGGTATCTCTGCTCTTCTCCCGGTTCATAAAAATTAAACTCACTGTGCAGGACGAGTTCAAAATCCGGAATATCAAAATACCATTTCTTCATCTGAGCTTTATCAGTGATAGCATCCCAAACTTTCTCAACAGGTGCGTTAACCCGCTGCTTAACGATGACATTATCGTGCATAGCTTGTCGGTTTTAATTGTTAAACATTTTTTTGATCACATTAAAGTTAGACAAATTTTGTTAACAGCACAACAAACATGACAAATGTCTGTTCGGTAATCATTTGGCTTACATGGCTGAACCTATCTCACTTCCGGGTTCAATTTCGTAAGGTTCTTTTCCTTTTTCGAAAATTCTGGTCATTTCAGATCCTTCCACGGTTATTTTATCCCCTATCCTGCGGATCCAGTTTCCTTCTCTGAGTCCTGCGACCATGATATCATTTTGGGTCAGAAATTCCTGAATGCGGGTTTCCCGGGTCTCACCATTATGTTTTAGCAACGGATCAGGATCCAGATAATGCGGATTAATATTGAATGGCACCAGCTCCATACATTCAAATCCGGGCGGATAGACGATGGGCATATCGTTGGTCGTTTTCATATTGATTCCTCCGATATTGCTGCCTGCACTGGTGCCTAGGTAAGGTTTTCCGCTTTCTATATTTTCTTTCAGAAAATGCATCAGATTTTTTTCCAGCAGTGTTTTTACCAACAGAAATGTATTTCCCCCGCCTGTAAAATAAGCTTCGGCATTCTGAATGGCTTCGGGCATTTCTTCAAATTCGTGCAGACCACGGACTTTGATGTTGAGTTCAGAAAAAAATGCGGCTGCCTTCTCTGTATATTCTTCATGACTAATACCGCCGGGACGGGCAAAAGGGATGAAAAGAATTTCATCGATTCCCTGAAACAGGGCTTCTATTTCATCTTTCAGATAGTCCAGATAATTTCCGCCATGCAAGGTGGATGTGGAGGCTAATAAAATATTCATACGCGATGGCTCTTTAAATTGTTTTCTTCTCCGGCAACGGAGTGATAGCAAAAATAAATAAATTGTGTTAAACCGACCGTATCGCTTCAATCAAATTGGTTAACTTTGTCACAGTAAAACTTTAAAGAAGAAAAATGAAATTTTTTATTGACACTGCCAATTTAGACCAAATAAGAGAGGCACAGGATCTGGGAATTCTGGACGGCGTAACCACCAATCCGTCCCTGATGGCCAAGGAAGGAATTCAGGGTGCAGAAGCGATCAGAAATCACTATAAAACCATCTGCGAAATCGTGGACGGCGATATCTCTGCGGAAGTTCTTTCCACCACCTATGAGGAAATGATTAAAGAAGGGGAAGATCTTGCTGCCATTCATCCGAATATTGTCGTGAAAATCCCGATGATAAAGGATGGAATAAAAGCATTGAAATATTTTTCAGACAAAGGAATCAAAACCAACTGTACCTTGATTTTCTCTCCAGGACAGGCACTGCTTGCAGCGAAAGCGGGAGCTACCTACGTTTCTCCTTTTCTGGGAAGGCTGGATGATATTTCGACTGACGGCATCAATTTGATAGAAGAAATACGTTTGATCTTTGATAATTATCTTTTTGACACTCAGATTCTGGCAGCATCCATCCGCCATTCCATGCACATTATAGACTGTGCGAAAGTGGGTGCAGATGTTATCACTTCTCCGCTCGCTCCGATCCTGAGTCTGCTGAAACATCCTTTGACGGATAACGGCCTTGCGCAGTTCATCGAAGACAGCAAGAAAATGGCATAAACATTAATAATAAATCCCGGTGCTTTTCAGTCCCGGGATTTTGTTTTACAGTGGGTGAGGAAGTGCTAAAATCTATGCTATTGTTATATCCTAAAGTTTTAATTGAGTTCAATTTTTATAATACATTTAAGAGCAATTAGATACATGCCTTTACCTAATCAATCGGTTAAGATATGATTCTTGATTATTCATTCAGATAAAGTTCCGCCAGATATTGATTACGGTCGTCCTCAAAAAGAATTTCCGTAGACCATCCTTCTTCCTCTGCCATATTCTGCATCGTAATCGGATCAATATAAAGCCAGCCAAACCAATCGGTGAATTCGCCCTCATATTCGTATCTGCATTCCACTTCTCCGTAATAGTGATCGGGATAAGGAATATCTTCATACATATATGCAATATCGCAGGAATCAAATATCAATTTTCCCTTTGGTTTCAACAGCGTTTTTGCTTTGTTCAGAAAAGTGCGAAAACCCTCTGCAGTAGCACAAATCCCGATACCGTTCATCAGTAAGAGGAGGGTATCAAACGGTGCTCCTTTAAAATTGAAAAAATCTTCGCAAATCACATTTTTAACACCTTTGGCAGCGATGACTTCACAAGCTTTTGGAGAAATTTCCAGCGCCGTACAATCATGGCCACGATTTTGAAGTTCCAGCGAATGGGTACCTGCTCCGGCACCAATGTCTAAGGTAGTTCCTGAACATCTGTCGAGTGCGATACGCTCCAACTGAGGCATTCTGGTAACGTCGCGAAAATACGTTGAAACCGGCATTTCCACTTTCGGCCCGAAACGGTCATGAACAAAAAGCCTTTTCTTATTCTCCTGAAAATAAAAATCATGAATCGCCTTGCCCGGAAGATCTGTCATAGAAATAAGATAATATGCGGAAAATTAGTAAAAACAAAAAAGAGAACCAAAATGATTCTCTTTTACTTAGTAGCGGGGACACGACTCGAACGTGCGACCTCCGGGTTATGAGCCCGACGAGCTACCTACTGCTCTACCCCGCGGTATTGTGGTGCAAATATACAACAAAATTGTCTTTCTGCAAATTTATTCAAAGAAATCTTTTATTCATCGTAATTTTATAACTTTGTGTCATGGCAAAAATTCTGAAAATATATCCGGAGAATCCTCAGGAAAGTTTTATCGCTGAGGTGGTTAAGACCCTGCAAAATGGAGGTCTTATTATCTATCCTTCTGATACCGTGTATGCATTGGGATGCGATATAAACAACATTAAAGCGATGGAAAAGCTGGCCCAAATCAAAAAAATCAAACTGGATAAAGCCCAGTTCTCAATAATCTGCAACGATTTGAGCCATCTTTCAGATTTTACAAGGCCCATAGACACAGCCGTGTTCAGGATTTTGAAAAATAATGTTCCCGGCCCGTTTACGTTTATTATGGAAGCCAATAAAAATCTGCCATTGGCTTACAAAGGAAAAAAGACCATCGGAATCCGGGTTCCGGATCACCCGGTTCCACAATTGATTGTTCAGAAACTGGGACATCCCATCGCTTCTACATCCATCAAAGATGACGACGAAATTCTGGAGTATTCCACAGATCCTGAATTAATTGCAGAAAAATATGCTGATTTGGTCGATATGGTTATTGATTCGGGTTATGGTGATAATATGGCTTCCACCATTGTAGATCTCACAAGCGGCGAACCGGAAATTCTTCGGGAAGGAAAAGGAATACTTTAATCAGAATCACTTTATGAAAATGATAACTTCGCCGGCTAAACTGATGAACATCAGTAATACTGCGGAATTCCTGAAGCCGACCACTCCCAAATTCATTAAAGAAGCCTCACTTCTACAATCTTATTTAAAAGAAAAAACACCGGAATTTCTGTCAGAATTGATGGAGATTTCACCAAAACTCGCTGATGAAAACTGGCAACGCAACCAAAACTGGAAAGCAAAACCAACGGCAACCGAATCTTGTCCTGCCTTGTATGCCTTCACAGGGGAAGTCTATCGAGGACTGGATGCCCAAACACTTTCGGAGGATGCCGTTGCCTATCTTCAGAAGAATTACAGAATTTTATCCGGCCTCTACGGATTGTTGCGGCCTTCAGACAAAATCATGCTGTACCGTCTGGAAATGGGCAGAAAATTTGAGTTCGAACATTATCGGAATCTTTATGAATTCTGGACCGGAAAAATCACCGAACAGCTTAACAGTGAATTGAAATCCAAAGAAATCATTCTGAATCTGGCGAGTTCCGAATACATCAAAGTTCTTGATAGAAAAAAGATAAAAGCACCCATCATCGATTTCGACTTCTACGAAATGAAAAGCGGAAAACCAAGGACCATCGTAGTGTACACGAAGCTCGCAAGAGGCCTTATGGTGCGGTTCTGCGCTGAAAACAACGCAACAACTTTAGACGATGTGAAAGCATTTAATCTGGAAGGATACCGGATTGATGAAGAAATGTCCAAACCTCAAAGACTGGTGTTCACAAGATGAAATTATCGGAATTAAAACAACATTTCTGGGAAGAACTTTCCGGCTTATATTCCGAAAGAGAAAGTGCTTTTCTCGCTTCTGTTTTTGTTCAGGAAATAATGGGTCTTAAGCCGTATGATCAAAGGAAATGTGAGAATCAAGAATTGAAAGAACATGAGAAAAGCCAATTGTGGCAGATTATTTCTTCCCTGAAAACCGGAAAACCTTATCAGCAGATTCTGGGAAAGGCCGAGTTTTTCGGACTTCAGTTTTTTGTAAACGAAGAGGTTCTCATCCCGCGCCCCGAAACAGAAGAATTGTTGGAACTTGCAATTCAAAAAATTAAAACAGCGAACTTCAAAAATCAAAATGTAAAGATTTTAGATATCGGAACCGGAAGCGGAATCATCCCTATTGTGCTGAAAAAGCATTTTCCTAAAGCGGAAATCTGGGCAATAGATTATTCTGAAAAAGCACTGGAAGCGGCTCAGAAAAACGCTGATTTTTATAAAACTGAAATCGGTTTTATTCATCAGAATTATCTGGAGGAAAACCTGAACCGGCAGTATGACATTATTATTTCCAATCCGCCTTATATCGGAATAGATGAACAAAGTGAGATCGAATCTGCTGTGAAAGACTACGAACCCAATATGGCACTTTTTTCACCAACTGCTGACGCGTTGATTTTCTACCGGAAAATTGCCGGGGACGCCAAAACTCATCTTTCAGAAGACGGAATGATTTTTCTGGAAATCAATCAGAAACTGGGCGAAGAAACGCTGGCACTTTTTAAAGAATTTCCTGACAGCCGTCTAATACAAGACTTATCAGGAAATGACAGATTTATATGGGCGTCCCGGTAACCGTTACCCAATCTTCTTCTTCACAAAAACCATATAGGCCATATACAGCAGCGGAAGCGCCATGATGCCAAGATAAAGTGAATTCTCTATTGCTCTTTCCGGCTGTAATGCAACCGCATAAACCAGCCCGAAAAAAGCTCCGCCCAAATGTGCAGCATGGCCAATATTATCCCCTTGTCGCGGATTCAGCATGCTATAAACGGAATAGGAAAAATACAAAACTCCGAAAATATAACCAGGAATAGGAATAGGTATGAAAAAGAAATAAATCCCCAGATCAGGAATCATGGCAATAGCCGCAAACAAAATCCCGGACACTCCCCCACTTGCTCCTATCGCTGAATACCACGACTGATTCTGATACAGATAGAGGGAGAATAGATTTCCCAAAACAACTGAACCAAAATACACCACAAGAAATCCGATTTCCCCGAAGGCCTGTACAACGATAGGCCCGAAGAAGTATAGCGTCATCATGTTAAATAACAAATGCATCCAGTCTCCGTGAAGAAAACCTGCCGAAACGAGGCGGATGTATTCTTTATTGTTTTTGATGGCACCTACATTGAATTTGTACTTTTCAAAGACAGAGATATTGTTGAAAGCCACATAACTGATCAAAACGGTGGCGGCGATAACGATAAGTAATATAAAACTCATTGATTTTTTAGTATTAATTTAACAGCAGAAAATATCATCGATTTATTCGTCAAAAAGGCTTCCGATGGTGCCTTCCTCCGTAAAATCATCATTGGAAATATCGGAGATCTCCTGAGGATCCTCTTCTTCCGGAATTTCTTCTTCCTCGGGTTCAGGAACTGTGATATTAATAGTTTTTAATTTATTTTTGGTAAGCTGATTTCCGATGGCTTTGATTCCTTTTACTGAAATAAATTCATCTACCTTGATGATTTCAGGATCTTTTTCCTTCCCTTTTTCTTTGGCAAAAACCAGTTCCGCAGTAACCTGATCGGCTGTGAAGACAAGCTCTATAAAAGACTTTGGATGCTCTGAAGGCATAAAGGTCTGTACATTATGGGTCGCCTCCAGAAGGAAACGCTTAATATAATAGATTTCCTTTTCGCCATCGAAATAGATGCAGGTAACGGGCTGTTCAGGGTTCCATTTTTCGAGGATTAAATATTCATCGTCAAAACGGTTCATCAGATCGAAAGAAACCAGTTTTGCATCTCCATTCGTATTAATGGTGAGTATTTTATCGTCGCCTTTAAAATTTCCCAGAAAAGTTCCGCGCGCATCTACATTCAGTCGGCGAACGGTTTCATCAAACCAGATTTTTCTCGGAGCTAAAGTGGAAACACCCTGCTCTTTCAAATCCACTTTTTTCACAGCGTATTTCGTCACCAGATTTCCTCTGGAATTTCTTCCTTTGATGGCCAGTTCAGAAAAATCAATGTCAATTCTCGGTTTTCGGATTCTGGCATTGGGCTTCAGCAGCACACTCACCAGTTCTGCCTCACCGTTCGGGTTGGCTGAGAAATAGAGTGTTTCCGAACCTTTTTTATCGGAAGCCAAAGGATAATCAGTATTTCTGGTAACGGCGGTTACAGAAAATCTCTTCATATAATACGGCCCGTCTTTTCCTTCACGATAAATCATGTTGTACACCGTTCTGGAATCGCCTTTTTTCCAAATTCCCACATGCAGAATATCCTTTCCGATGAAGGTTTTTGCTTCCACTTTTACCACTTTCATGGTGCCGTCTTTCCGGAAAACAATAATATCATCAATATCGGAACAGTCGAAAAGATACTCGTCTTTTTTCAGGGAAGTTCCGATAAAGCCTTCCTGCCGGTTCACATAAAATTTTTCGTTGGCCACTGCTACTTTGGTCGCATCAATAGTATCGAAAACCCGGATCTCGGTTTTTCTTTCCTTGTCTTTGCCGTATTTTTTAAGAATATTAGTGTAATAATCGATGGCATAGGGTATCAGATGTTCCAGGTTATATTTACACTTAGCAATGCGGTCTTCCAGCGACGCAATCGTTTCTTTGAATTTGTCAAGATCGAAACGTGAAATTCTTTTAATTCGGATTTCAGTCAGTTTCACGATGTCTTCCTCCGTTACAGCTCTCAAAAGATGTTGGGTATGTGGTTTCAAACCTTCGTCAATCACGGTCAGAACTTCTTCCCATGATTTTACTTCTTCAATATCATGGTAAATTCTGTTTTCGATGAAAATTCTTTCCAGGGATGCAAAATGCCAGCTTTCCTGAAGTTCGTGAAGTTCAATTTCAAGTTCTTTTCTGAGTAACGAAACGGTATGATCCGTATTTATTCTCAAAATTTCTGAAACCGAAAGGAACATCGGCTTATTACCCACAATCACACAGGCGTTCGGCGAAATGGAAACCTGACAGTCAGTGAATGCGTACAATGCATCTATCGTTTTATCGGGCGATACATCGTTATGAAGATGGATCAGAATCTCAACTTTATCGGAAGTATTGTCTTCAATTTTTTTGATCTTGATTTTACCTCGTTCCGTTGCTTTTACAATACTGTCGATGATTTCACCGGTATTTTTTGAGTATGGAAGTTCAGTAACGACCAGCGTATTTTTATCTTTCTGAATAATTCTGGCTCTTGCACGAACTCGTCCGCCCCGCTCTCCGTCATTATATTCAGCAACATCCAGCAATCCGCCTGTAATAAAATCCGGAAAAATCTGAAATTTCTTTCCTTTCAGATGAGAAATGGAAGCGTGAATCAGTTCATTAAAATTGTGAGGAAGAATTTTGGTAGAGAGACCAACACCGATTCCTTCCACACCCTGCGCAAGAAGCAAAGGAAACTTAACAGGTAAATCTATCGGCTCGTTATTTCTTCCATCGTAGGATTTTACCCAGTGGGTCGTTTTCGGATTGAAAACCACTTCCAAAGCAAAAGGGGTTAGCCTTGCTTCGATATAACGTGCTGCCGCAGCGGAATCGCCGGTGTAAATATTTCCCCAGTTTCCCTGAGCATCAATCAGCAGTTCCTTTTGGCCAATCTGAACCATCGCGTCGGTAATAGAGGCATCACCGTGTGGATGGTACTTCATCGTATTTCCTACAATATTGGCCACCTTATTGTAACGGCCGTCCTCCAGTTCCCGCATGGAATGCATGATCCTGCGCTGCACCGGTTTGAAACCGTCATAAACAGATGGTATGGCCCGATCCAAGATGACGTAGGATGCATAATCCAAAAACCAGTCTTTGTACAGCCCTGAAACTTTTTTTAAGCTCTCTCCTTCGTGTAAATGTTCTTCTGTCATTTATTTATTCTGCAAAAATGCAGATTTCTTATTCTTTAATTTTCAAAATATTTCTGTGATTTCTATCTCAATTGGCCTGTTGCACTTCAACTTCTTCCAGTTGTTGTTTCTGATCGATATCAAGATTTTCCACTACCAGATTCTGAAGAATGAAAGTTTGCCGGTCTGGCGTATTTTTTCCCATGTAAAATTCCAGCAGTTGTTCGATCGTCTGATCCTTTCCCAGAACTACAGGCTCCAGGCGGATATCTTTTCCAATGAAATGCTTGAATTCATCGGGGGAAATTTCTCCTAATCCTTTGAACCGGGTTATTTCCGGGTTTTTTCCGAGCTCGTTCAATGCTTTAATCCGTTCGGCATCATTATAACAGTACCGGGTTTCTTTTTTATTCCGCACTCTGAAAAGTGGGGTCTGGAGAATATAAAGATGTCCGTTTTTAATTAAATCCGGAAAAAACTGCAGAAAAAACGTGATCATTAACAGTCGAATGTGCATTCCATCCACATCAGCATCCGTTGCAATAATTACTTGATTGTAACGCAAATCTTCCAATGAATCTTCAATATTTAATGCTGCCTGCAAAAGATTGAATTCTTCATTTTCATAAACCACCCGCTTGGTTAATCCATAGGAATTCAACGGTTTTCCCCGAAGGGAGAAAACTGCCTGTGTTTCAACATCTCTTGATTTTGTAATAGATCCTGAAGCCGAATCACCCTCAGTAATGAAAATCTGTGATTCTGCTTTCCTGGCTGCCTTCTGATCGTTATAATGCTGTCGGCAATCGCGAAGTTTTTTATTGTGAAGTGATACCTTTTTTGCTCTTTCCCGAGCCAGTTTCTGGATTCCTGAAAGTTCCTTGCGTTCCCGTTCCGAGATCAGGATTTTTCTTTGAATTGCTTCGGCAACTTCGGGATTTTGATGCAGATAATTGTCCAGCTTGCTTTTCATGTAATTCATCATGAAAGTCTTGATGGTCTCCAGTTCATTTCCGTTTTTGTCCTGTCCCATCGTGGCGGAACCCAGTTTGGTTTTAGTCTGCGATTCAAAAACCGGATTTCCGACATTGATATACACCGCACCAATGATTGCTTTACGGATATCTGCTGCTTCAAAATTTTTCCCGTAAAATTCCCGGATCGTTTTCACATAAGCTTCTTTGAAAGCATTCAGGTGCGTCCCTCCCTGCGAAGTGTACTGACCGTTGACGAATGAAAAGTAAGTCTCTGACTGTGATTTATCGGAATGGGTAATGGCCATTTCCATATCTTCGTCTTTGATATGGATAATGGGGTACACAATTTCGCTGTCTATTTCTTCTTCCAAAAGGTCTTTGAGACCGTTTTGCGATTCAAAAACTTCACCGTTATAATAGATTTTTAAACCCAGATTGAGATATGTATAGTTCCGCAGCATCCTTTCCACATATTCGCTTCGGAATTTATAATTGATAAAAATAGTTTCATCGGGAAGAAAGGTGATTTCGGTACCGTTACGTTCAGAGGTTTCAGTTTCGCTATGCAGTTCTGTAAGCTTTCCTTCGCAGAATTCAGCGCGGCGCATTTTACCATCCCGTATAGATTTCACCTGGAAATATTCAGAAAGGAAATTCACTGCTTTGGTACCTACCCCGTTCAGTCCGATGGATTTTTTGAAGGCACCGTCATCATATTTTCCGCCGGTATTCATGATGGAAACGACATCCACAATTTTTCCCAACGGAATTCCCCGTCCGTAGTCGCGAATCACTACCCTGCCGTCTTTGATCTTGACTTCGATTTTTTTCCCATATTTCATCCGGAATTCATCGATGGAATTATCAATCACTTCCTTTAATAAAATATAGATTCCGTCGTCACTTGCAGAACCGTCGCCCAGCTTCCCGATGTACATTCCGGGACGGAGCCGGACGTGCTCGCGCGGCTCCAGCGTTTTTATATTGTCTTCGTTATACTGAACAGTATGGTTTTCGTTCATAAATTATTTTCTCCCTATATAAAATCAATAACTTACAAATATAGCGAAAAGCGAGTGTGTGTACAATTTTGTGGAAAAATTTTAACGTGTGCGATGTGTTGATTTTAAACAGCAAATACACTCAATTAAATAAATAAAATCAAATTATCTCAGCAGGAAATAGTAAAAAGCGATCCATATCAGGATAAAAAAACCGAGTAACAATAATGTTCTCAGTTTTGTTCTTTCTTTTTTACTACCAAAGATATTATATCTGGAAAAAACCCTGTATTATAAAAAAACAGGCCGAAGCCTGCATTTGTTTTTATCTAATCGCCATCAAGCAATCTTCCCAATCCTCCGAGAACACTGCCTTCTTCTCCTTTTTTGGAAGTTCCGAACTGTAAAATTCTTCCTGCTAATCTTGAAATGGGAAGTGTCTGTATCCAAACTTTACCAGGCCCGCGAAGTTGGGCAAAAAACAATCCTTCGCCTCCGAAAACGGTATTTTTAATTCCTCCTACAAACTGAATATCATAGTCTACATTTTTTGTAAATGCTACGATACATCCTGTGTCCACTTTTAACACCTCTCCGGGTTGCAGTTCTTTTTCAATAACATGTCCGCCGCTGTGCACAAACGTCATTCCGTCGCCTTCTAATTTCTGCATAATGAATCCTTCGCCACCAAAAAGCCCCGTTCCCATTTTTTTCTGAAATTCAATTCCTACGGAAACTCCTTTTGCAGCGCAAAGAAAAGCATCTTTTTGACAAATAATTTTGCCTCCAAGCTCGGAAAGATCCAACGCAATGATTTTCCCGGAATAAGGTGCGGCGAAAGTAACCTGTTTTTTTCCGTGTGAATTATTGGTGAAGACGGTCATAAAAAGATTTTCGCCTGTTAAAAGCCGTTTTCCTGCGGAAAAAAGTTTTCCCATCAATCCTTTTTCGTTTCCGTCACCGAACATCGTTTGCATTTGAATTCCTTCTGTCATCATCATAAAACTTCCCGGTTCGGAAATCACACTTTCCTGTGGATCCAGTTCTATTTCAACACACTGCATTTCTTCTCCGTAGATCTTGTAATCAATCTCGTGGTTATTCATTATTTTGATTTTTGATTTTGAAATAAGTATTATTTTTTCCTTCAAAGTTACAAGCAAGAGAGGTTATCATAGGAAAACCGGGGAAATAATATTTATTTCATCACCGGATTTACCTGATATCCGTTTTTACGGAGTAAACTGATGAGGCCGTGTTCACCGGGGAGATGGCCTGCACCTACAGCAAAAAATACAGATCTTTCCTTCAGCAAGTCAGGGATTTTTTTCATCCATTGCTGGTTTCTATCGTTTAACAAAATCTTCTTCTGATATTCTGAAATACTTTCAGAATTCGTATAATAAGAATCTAGTTCTTCCATGTTTTCACTAAAATAAACTTTCAGCATCTGCTGAGTTTCCTCTTTGTTTCTGGATGCATTTTCCAACATGTTTAGAATTTCTTTTTTGGTAAGAAATTTCTGAAATACCTGTACCTGATCGTTCACCGTTTCCAGACCAATAATATTTTTGCCGGATGAAAGAGCGGACTGCATGAGTTCGAGATCGATCATTTTTAACTCGTTTTGTGGACATTCAAATGCTTTCACTGTAATCATAGAATACAACGCAATTGGTGACAGTTGTGCAATTTCATCCAGATTATATCCAAGGTTCTTCAATGATTTCTCTACTCTCTTGATTTCTTCTTCATTGAATTTTTCTGTCCATTTCCTTTCGCTTACCAACATGCTCTGCATTTCCAACATGGCTTCAGGATCACTGAAATTGATTTCCATTGCAAACTGATCCGTAGCTGACAGTGCTTTGTAAACTTTCTGAGGAATCTGAAAATCATCTTTACACATCATGTGGAAAGTTCCGAAAAGATAGGACGGCCTTTCTATCCCGTCTCCGGTAATTTCCCATAGCAGGGAGTTTTTGTCGCCATCTTCCTGCGCGTTATACGCTATTGGGAACATCAAAAAAGTGGTCAGCAAACCAGATAATAACTTTCTCATTTTTTTAACTATTTAATCTCTGAAAAGTAATGAAATTTATCATGAAATTAAATATTTTTTTCAAATTAAAATTTTTATCGCTGATTATCAATATCTTAACAAGCATAATTAATTTAGTTTACTACTTTGTATTGCATGATACTAAATTAATTATATATCTTTGTATCATAAAGTTGAAAAAGGCTTTTGCCGGACCGAAAAAATATTTTAATGAACACCAATCATAATATAGCACCATGAACACAGAAAACACAAAGGCGCAAATGCGCAAAGGAATTCTGGAATTCTGCATTCTGAGTCTCATCAGTCATAAAGAAATGTATGTTTCGGATCTGATGCTGGAACTTAAAAATGGAAAACTGGATGTAGTGGAAGGCACTCTTTATCCGCTACTGACCCGACTGAAGAACGGCGAATTTCTTTCTTACAGATGGGAAGAATCTACCGGAGGCCCTCCCAGAAAGTATTACCAGATTACTGAAAAAGGAAAACTTTTTTTGAATGAACTTCAGAGTACTTGGACTGAACTAACGAATTCTGTACACCAAATTACAAAACAACACTAAACAAAAAAACTATGAACAAGACATTATCCATAGGACTTGCAGGCTTTTCCTTCATTATCGAGGAACATGCCTACATCAAGCTCAGTGATTATCTGGCAGCACTCCGAAATTCACTGGACGCTGCGGAAGCTGATGAAGTAATGCACGATATCGAAATCAGAATGGTTGAAATCTTCAAAGATTCATTAGGAAAAAGAGAAGTGATCAAAGATATTGATGTAGAAATGGCCATCACCCAAATCGGGAGACCGGAACAAATTGAAGAGCAGGAAGAAGTTTATTTTTCTGAAACCAACAAGCAGCGCAAAAAAAATGGAATCCACCGACAGCGACAACTGTTCCGGGATCCGGAAAGGCAAAAAATTGCCGGCGTTTGTGCAGGCCTGGCACACTATACAGGTTTGGACATTTCTCTCATGCGCGCCATTTGGCTGGGTGTTGCTATTTTAGGAATATTCACAGTAATTTCCACAGGACTCATCGTTTTATTATATATCATACTTTGGATTGTAATTCCAAAAGCAGAGACTGCAGCGGATTTTCTGAAAATGAAAGGAAAGCCGATGAATTTCGGAAATTTAAGAGAAGAATCCACTAAAATTATACAGTTTGCTAATGATTCCAGCCAGCGTGTGGGCGAAATTTATACTGAAACAAAGCCTTATATCAGCAAAGCAAGCAATGGAATATGGAATGTAATACGGTATGTTTTGGGAGGTATTTTTGGCATTATGGGCATCTTTACGTTGATTGGTGCTTTTACGATCTTTGCCTTTTATGACAACAGCAATGTGGATTTTATGGGAAATATAGGCTTTTATCTGAAAGACAGCCGTCTTGGATTTCTTGCTGTTGCTTTTGCATTTCTAAGTGCATTTATTCCGGCTTTAATCTTTGTTTTTATCTCCATTAAACTGCTTTCTCCCCGAACACGGCTGAACTATACTGGATATGTATTTGCAGGATTGGTTTTAGTATGGTTACTGATGCTCGGTTTTATCGGATATGCCGCTATAAGGCAGGGAACCATGTATTCTGGTCATAATGAAGAAATGGAGAATGTGGCGATTAACACCGTTTCCGACAGTCTTTATATTGATATCAAAAAAGTACAGATTCCGCCCACTTTTAAATCGTATTGGCAAGATGTGTACTCAGACGGAAAAACCATCTACAAGCAGAATTACATTAGCGTTAATGTAAAAAGAGAAGATATCAGTACACCTTATCTGACCCTTAAAAAGCGGGCCGATGGTTATAACCTGCCGTTGCAGTTACAGGTTCCTCTGGAAATTAAAGACAACAGAATTCTTCTTCCCAATTATATTGTTTATGATTATAAAAATCGATTCAGAGATTACCGAATTGATTATGAACTGGTAGTACCAAAAAATACTACCCTCATAAAAGACAGAAAACACGGAATTTATCTCAATGACGACCTGAACGATGACAACGATTACAATCGCGATACTTCCAGCTCCTGGGGAACATCGGTTAGGTACAGTTCTGAGTTTAAAGACAGCGTTGAGATCAACGGCAAAAGATATCCGAAACAGATCGCAGAAAAAATGCTCGATTCCATGGATATGAAAGTAAACTCACGCAATGTGGACATTAATATTAAAGATGGTAAAAAAGAAATTTCCATTAAAACCAAATAAACAGTGATCGCCTGAGCGGTGAGATTTCCTCATTCAAGCCTTAACGGTTCCTTTTTATAAAAAATAAACATATTTTTTTGATATTCAACAAAATAATCGTAATTTCGTAACATTAAAAACATTAAATATTATGGTACAGCTCATTCTCGACATCGTCATGAAAGCAATAGATTTCATCAGCAGTTTATTTTAGTACGTCAATATTTCAGTATATTTGTAAAGTATAGCCTTTTCGGTTATACTTTTTTAATTTATCAGCATCATGAAAAAACTGATCGGCAAGCTGGCTTTGAAAATGCTGGGATGGAAAATCGTGCTTCACGGCGATAAAAAAGTTCTGAACCGTTGCATTCTCGTAGTAGCTCCCCACACCCATAATATGGAATATATTCTGGGAAACTTTGCTTATTGGGCATTAGAAAAGCCTTTAAAAATCATCATAAAAGACTCTCATACAAAAGCCTGGTACGGAAGTGTGGTAAAAGGGCTGGGTGGAATCGGAATCGACAGATCTCAGAAAAATGACCTCGTCAATTTCATTTCCCAGGAATTTAAAAAAGAAGATTTCAGCCTCGTTATCACTCCCGAAGGTACAAGAAGTTGGGTCTCCAAATGGAGAAAAGGGTTCTATCATATTGCGATGGAAACTAAAGTTCCTATTGCACTTGCCGCAGGAGATTTCAAAAATAGAATTATTTATCTCGGAAAAACCTTCACCTATGAGGAGTTATCTGAAATGACCTACGAGGAGGTTTTGAAAAAAATCAGTGATTATTATCATCAGTATAATATCACACCTAAGGTTCCTGAAAACTGGAATCCAGACATTCAGTAGTTTAAAATAAATTATAAATGGAACAAGAAAAGAAAAAAGAAATATTAGACCGGCTCAACTTCTGGGGCAATGAAACTTTGGGGAAAACCCTCAATATTATTTTCACCGATGTGGATGATGATTCGCTGTCTGCAACCATGCCCGTTTCACCGAAAGTACACCAACCATACGGAATTCTACATGGTGGTGCCAGTGTTGCCCTAGCTGAAACACTGGGTTCGTGCCTATCTGTTTTGCATGTGGATACGGAGAAATTTGCTCCCGTAGGTACCAATATCAATTCCAATCATTTACGGTCTATCCGCACCGGAACCGTCACCGGAAAAGCAACTTTTATCAGGAAAGGCAATACTTTACACGTTTCTCAGATTGAAATACGCGACGAAAAAGGGAATCTCATTAATCACACCACAATGACTAATAGCATTATTCCGCACAGCAAATTGAATTAATTAAAAAAATCACTATAAACACCTGTCAATCAGACAGGTGTTTTTTTTAATTATTGGAGAAAAAGGATTGTTAAAAAATAAATCAAAAAAAAGATTAAAAAAAGTGCAACCTTTTGGAAAATCTGCATCTTATATATGAATCAAAAAATACATTGAACTTTTTTCATAACAAATTTAAAGACTTTTCATTTAGGCAGTATTAATATTAAATTTTTTGATGATGGGCGGAGTCCATTTGCGACTCCGCTTTTTTTAAATAAAAATAATTGATACATACCGAGTTGATAAACGATAACCATTTTTAAAAAAAAGCTATCTTTATAACAGAATTGTAAGCAAACAGCTGCTTCGGGACTAAATACAATGCAGAATAAAATAAACTGGAACAGTATTTATCTTGAATATTCCCCATTACTTTTGGGAATATGTCGTAGATATGTCCAGGATCAGGCCACTGCAGAAGACCTCGTGCAAGACAGTTTCATCGCCGCCATTCAGAAACAGGAACAATTGCGGGACAACCAAACCCTTCTTGCATGGCTCAAAAAAATTGTGGTGAACAATGCGCTAATGCATTTGAGAAATAGCAATGAATCGCTTTTTGTAAGTACAGAATATCAGGAAATTCCAGACAACACGTCGCTTATGACACCAATAACTGAAGAAAACAACCTTATTTTAGAATACGATTTCACTACCGAAGAGCTTCTGTGGTCTATAGATCAGCTGCCGGCCCATCACCGATCGGTATTCAACCTGTATTACATTGAAAATCATTCGCATGCACAAATTGCAGATTCTTTGGGCATCAATGTTAATACTTCCAAAACGCATCTTATGCGTGCCAAAAAACAGATTCAGAAACATCTTTTGGCTAAAACTGAAGGGAAAACGACTTCTGTCTTCCAGAAAAAAGGTGTGCAGATACTGGTTTTCTTGGGATTCGGCAACCTGCTTTGGGCCCAGGCACTGCGCAGTAAATTTAAAAACTTTACAATACAACCCGAAAAAACTTTCGATTTATCAGATGCTGGATACTTCACCACAACCGGAGTTTCGCGTAAATTTAATACACTAACGCTTTTTGGCAAAACCCTCACTTTGCTCGTTTTCTTTTCCGGAGTGTTACTTTTCAACAACAACAATAGTTTCACCCAGCAAATTTCTTCGGAAGATTTGGCACTAAATAATAGTATAGAAACGCCCATTCAAGAAGAAAATAATAATGAAATGGCAACACCCACTGAAATTCAAAAGCCTGTAGTTTCTGAAGAATTTAAAGATAAAACTGAAATTCTGCGTCCAATCGTGATGGCGACGACGGTTCCTGATGAGGAAAATATTGAGGAAAACATCGCAGATTCTACAGAAGCAGAGAAAAAACCTGTAGTGATTGTGAAAAAAGTGGTGAAAAAAGTAAAGGTGTATGTTGAAAAATAAATACGGGTGAAAAGACATTTACTTTTATTGTTTTTCTTGATTTTTGCATTAGCCTACACTCAGGAAAATGACACTATTTATATTTACGAAGAAGTCATTGAATATGACACAGTTTACGTAAAAAAATCCGGTGTGGTGGTAAATCCTGCTGATCAGCGACCCGGATATAGAAAAAGAACTTTCAGGCCGAATACAGATTTTTCTTTTCTTTTGTTAGGAGGCATTAAGCAAATCAACAGTTTTCAAGAAGACAATGCGAAATATCAGCGAGGAGCCGGAATTGGCGTTCTGTTGCGCCGCAATGTTTTTACCCCGGAAATGTCCGTCTCTCTGGGAATGCAGTTTTTCATGTGGCCGGAAAATCACCGGATGAAATCCCTTCCTGCACAGGAAAACAGCGAAGGTATTTATTTCGCCCATCTTGCCAAACCGGCGGAATTTCTTTATTTTTCAAATGAACACAACGAGATCAATGTTCCTTTAAATTTCTACTATACCTGGAAAAATTTCTCTCCCTATTTCGGTTTTTTTCTGAATTATACCACCTTTAAAATGCACTACGAAATTGAAACGCGCACTGCTCCCAGCCAGTCGTATGCTTTTTCGGCCAACCAGTATAATTTCGGTTATACCACCGGAATTCTGTATCAGAATAACCGTTTTGGAATCAGTCTAGAATATCAACATCATGAATTTCTGAAAATGAATTTCTGGAATCGCACCGCCGGAAATATTAATCTGAAATTCAGAGACGGTTTTCAGGATCATAAATTCCTGCTCGGCATTCATCTATCGCTGGTGAAATAACATGCGTTTACTTTTTGTAGATTTGCGGTCAATACTTCTTTATTATGATTCTTTTCCGGTTTCCCTTCGGCAATAATTTCTATACTTTAAATGAAAATTCGGAAAATTCCGCTGTTCAGTTTGTTTCATTTGATGAAGCGAAAACACTAGTTTTTAAAGGAAATATAAGGAACATTTCTGAAGAACAAATTATCTCCGATTCAATATTCACAGAGGAAATTAACAGCGATGTTCCAAATCACTTTCAGGAAGAAAAGAAAGATCAATACATAAAAAAATTGAGCGAAGTCATTGCTTTTATCAAGCAAAACCAACTTTCTAAACTCGTTATTTCCCGCAGAAAAAGGGTAGATTATGCCGAAATTTCCAGCAATAAAAGTCTGAACCTGTCTCATTCATTTTAACAACATAGCCACAGCTATCCCAATGCTTTTGTTTATCTTTTTAAACAAAACGGAACTTGCTGGATGGGCGCATTTTCAGAACTTTTAGGGAACTTTAACAAGAAAACTTCGGCATTTGAAACCATGAGTATGGCCGGAACTTTACGTGTGAATGAAAACTGGTCGGCCAAAGAAATTGAGGAACAACGGCCGGTGACAGATTACGTCAGTACTATTTTGAAAAAATATTCATCGGATATATACCAGTCGGAAACATATGATCATATTTCAGGCAATATCAAACATTTGCGCACTGATTTTAAAATGAAAACAGAACCTCGTCATCTTAATAATATCATTTCCGAACTTCACCCCACACCAGCCGTTTGTGGTATTCCAAAGGAATTTTGCAGAAAAGCCATCTTCAATTTTGAAGAAACTTCTCGCGAGTTGTATTCAGGATATATCCGCATAGAAACCGAAACGGAAATTCAGTTTTTTGTGAATTTACGCTGTGCACAGTTTTTCAGAAACGGTGCTGTGATTTATGCCGGAGGTGGCATCACGGCTCAAAGTGATGCTGATGCAGAATGGCGGGAAACGGAGTTAAAATCGGATGCTATTCTGAAAAATCTGATTTCTTCTTAGCTTTCAGTTGGCTCCAGATGTGAAGAATATAAGTGCACAAAATGCCGAAAAGAGAAGCTACGATGGAGATGAAATATATTGAGTTTTCTTCGCTCGTGAAACTTTCATTATAATTGATTGCGAAAATATTTAACCCGCCGAAAACAATGAAAATACCGAGAAAAACTTTGTATATCGTTTGCATGAGAAGTCTGTTTTTTTAAAAATGAATAGAGTTATGAAACAGTTGTGCAAAGTTACTGGTAAATAATTTAATAGAGATGGCCAAAAGAATAATTCCGAAAACTTTTTCCACCACTTTCAGGGTTCCCTCTCCTATTTTTTCCTCCAGCCAGTTGGATGATTTTAAAACGATATAAACCAAAATTGTATTTAGAAAGATCCCTACGATAATGTTAATGTCATGATACTGAGCTTTCAGAGAAAGTGTAGTGGTAAGCGTTCCTGCGCCGGCAATCAGAGGGAAAGCGATAGGTACAATAGAAGCTGCTTTGGCCTCCGTATGCCTCTGGATCTGAATACCCAAAATCATTTCCAGAGCGATAATAAAAATCACAAATGCACCGGCAATGGCGAAGGAATTTACATCTACACCAATGAAATTCAGAATTTTATTTCCTACAAAAAGAAAGACCATCATCAACAGACCGGCCACAATGGATGCTTTCTCGGATTCAATTTTTCCGAATTTTTGTTTTAAACTGACAATGATGGGAATAGACCCCACTATATCAATGACGGCAAAAAGCACCATAAAACAGGTAAATACTTCTTTCCAGGAAAAATGTTCGAAAATCATATCAATTAATAATTCCGCAAAATTATGAATTATTTTTGATTATTTACTAATCTTGGAATACAATTTAATTAGGGCCTCCATGAGTGCATCCATTCCTTCTTCATCATGTAATGGAGCAAATTTTTCTATCTGTATCTGTTGTTTCAATTCCCGATATTCATCGGCGGTTTGCTGTCCCTGATGCTTTTCCAGAAAAATTTTGAAATCACGCTCAGAGTTCTGAAAATACTGATTCCTCACCTCCTGATCCATTTCATCTATCGTTTGAAAGAAGAGTTCATAGTTCTTTTCCTGTTTTAATTTCTTTAAATAATAGAAATAATCGTTAATGTCTGCTTTCAGATTGGATTTGATTTCCTGTTCTTTCTCCTGAACTGTAGTAAGCGGAGAAGGCGCTGTGATATTCTTATTTTTTTTATTTGTTTTTTGAATATATTTAAAAATAAAAAGCAATACTAGTACCGCAAGAAAAATCAGAGTATTGAGAATCACTACACCCCAATTAACAGCATTACGTTCTTTAACTTTTAGAATTCTTGTGTCCACCACGGGACTTGCTACGGTCTCTAATACCGTATTGGAATATTCATTCACACGCTCCAAAGGAGTTCTGGAAGATAGAATTTCGCTATGCGTAAAAACTTCTAAAGAAACCATCTGTTGGCCAGCGTCCACATATTTATGCTTTTCCGGATCAAAATAAGAAAACGGTTCCGCCTGTATATTTAATATGCCTGCTTTTTTAGGAACAACCACATAACTGGCGGTTATTTCTCCGGTTATTCCTTCTTCTTTTACAGTGGTATTTTTCGTGATTTTCGGTGGAAAAAAAGTATAATCTGCTGATTTCCGGATTTCCGGAAGTTCAATATTTTCAAAATTGCCGTGGCCAGATATTTTCAAATCGACCGATATCGGTTTTTCCACTTCTGCTTTGGTTTGTGGTGTGTGCGAAATCTGAACTTTAAAATTTCCCACTGCATTTTTGAAATGTTTGGGAGCACCGTCCGGAAGTTCTTTTACACGAATATTCACTTTATTGGAAACAATCGTATTTTTTTTTGTAGAAATTTGAGCACATGCAGGAGCAAGTTCTAATAATCCGGATTTTTTAGGATAAATTAAATAGACGGCCACTACTTGAGATGCTGCATGATCTGAAGCAGATTCAATGTCCGATTTTGCAAAACTTACGGGAACCACACTGGCGTCATCATGCGCTGGTAGCTGGATGTTTCTCACCTTTCTGAAGTCATGAATATTCTTGGCAAAAGCTCGTAAAATCGCTACAGTGGGCTGGTTCTTATACACTTCTGTTTCTTCCAGATCCACATTCAGGAAGAGATCATTAGGAGTGTTTTCCGCTATTTTTTTTTCTGAGGGTGCTACAAATATGTCGAAAGGTTCGGTATAATACAATTTATCGTTTACCACAACGGAAGCGGACCCTATCTTGATACGTCCAGGTTTTTTCGGCCTCAGCACAAACTGATAAAATTTGTGGTCAACAAAAATTCCTGTTTTTTGATCTATAAATGTATTTCGGTTGGAACCGTTGGTAATTACATCAAATTTAGAGAGATCAAACATCTTTAGCGACGTTTCCTGCACCAAGTCTTTTCCACTGATTTCCAATGATATACTAACAACAATGTCATCATTTTCCGTATAATCTTTCTTGGCTGTTTTCACCTCCAAAATCACTTGGGCCTGTATTGCAGCGGAAATAATCAGAAATAATATGTAGAAAATCTTCTTCATTTACCAGTCCTTCTCATTGCTTTCAGGAACGGAATAGGAATCTTTATTCAGAATGCGCCGTGCTGTTTCCCTCTCTTTTTCTGCCACTTTATTTAGGATAGCATCCTGCATGCCTTTGGGAAGCGTACCGTCTTTGTTATTTCCATCATCATTACTATTCTCATTTTTTCCCGATCCTTGCGGACCTTCATTTTGTTCTTTTCCATCGCCCTGCTGTCCCTGCTGCTGTTCGCCACCACTTTTGCCATCACTTTTGTTCTGGTTCTGCTGCTCTTGGTTTTGCTTATCTTTTAGTTTAGCAATTTCATAATTTTTTCGGGTAGCCTCGTTTCGAGGTTCTTGCTTCAGAGATTGTTTGTAGTATTCAGCAGCTTTATCAGGCTGATTCAGTTTCATGTACGCATTTCCGAGATTATGTAGAGCAGCTGCTTTGTCCGAAAGCGTTTGGGCATTTCGGGTTGCCTTTTCGAACTCCGTTCGGGCTTCATCGTATTTTTCACTTTTATACAATGAGTTTCCAAGATTGTAATGTGCGGCAAAATCGTTCTCATTATTTTTGGCTACTTCCATAAACTTAGAAGTGGCGGCATCATAACGATTGCTGTTAAAAGCCTGATTTCCTTCATACATCAAAACATTATAATGACTTTGAGCAGAGGAAAATCCACCCAGAAGAAAAAGTATAAAAAAGACAGAAATATCAATATTCCTCATTGCTGCAAAATTATTTGTTTAAATGTTAACAAAAAAGACAATACGGCGTTAAAGTTTGGTTAAAAATGGTTCCAAATCCCTGATAATAAGGGAAAAACTTAAACATTAAAGTCTCTTTTCGGATTCAGAAAATAGATGAGGAGAAAAAACAACAGCGAAACTGCCAGAAAATATTGATAGTAATGAATGGAATTATGAGATTGAATCATGGTTTCGGAAGTGTTTTTTTTATTGCTCAGTGTATCGTAAATCTGATCTACAGCCTGTTCCAGATCATTGCCGTCAATATACGTTCCGCCGGTGGAGCGTGCTACTTTTTCCAAAGCGGCGGTTTGTCTTTGCGAAAGTACTGTTTGGCCGTTTCTGTCGGTTTTATATCCCATTAACTGTCCGAAAACATACACCGGAACCGGCGCACCCTCATCTGTCCCAACTCCAACAGAAATAATGCTGATGCCTTCATTTTTAGCAAGTCGTACAGCCCGATCTTCATTCCCTTCGTTATCTTCACCATCACTGATCAAAATTACTTTTCGGGAACCTTTAGCAACATTTTTAAATTTTCTGGCAGCTTCTTCCATCGCTTTCAGAAAATCTGTTCCCTGAATTTTCATCATATTGGTTTCGATTCCTGAAATATAGGTCTCGGCCGCCAGGTAATCTGTTGTTAGTGGCATAATAGAGGAAGCTTCGCCGGCAAACACAACAATTCCTACCCTATCATTCGTCATTTTTTGCATCGTATTCGTGATGATGTTTTTGGCCAAAACCAATCGGTTGGGTGCCAAATCTTCTGTATTCATGGAATTGGAAACATCTAGAACGAAAATGACATTGTTCATCTTTTGGGAAGATTTTATTTCCTCTTTGCCGCCTAATAAATCTACAATTGAAAAAATGAGGAAGACTAAAGCAGTAAAATAGAGCAGAGGAAAAAACTTGAAAAATGGCGTCTTTTTTTCAAAAAGCAAATCCTGAAAACGGGTTTCCGCAAATGCAGCTCTTCTGCTTTTTTTCCACTTCAGGTAATTCACCAGAACTGCTGCCAGTAGCGGAACGAGCAACAACAGAAAAAGATACCAGTAATTACCAAAAGTCCAGTTCATTCCTTATATCAATTAATAAATTTAAACAACCACCAGCGCAACACCGCATCCAGAAGCAAAATACCGAGCGCTATCCAAAGAAAAGATCTGAAATATTCCTGATAATCGTACAATCGGGAAGTTTTAATATCCGACTTTTCGAGTGAATTAATTTCATTATATACTTCTTCAAGGCTTTCATTGGATGTAGCTCTAAAGTATTTTCCACCCGTTGTTTCTGCAATATCACGTAATGTTGATTCATCTATATGAACCTGAGTTTCGGTAAATACCAAATCCCCGAAAATATCCTGATGAGTTGGCATCAATGCATATCCGTTTGTTCCTATTCCTATGGAATATACTTTTATATCATTGGCTTTTGCGAGTTCTGCAGCCACTTGAGGATCCATTGCGTTCTGTATCGTATTGACACCATCGGTCATTAAAATCACTATTTTACTTTTGGCTTTGCTGTGTTTCAAATGAGAAACTGCAACCGATAGCCCTTCTCCTATAGCAGTACCCTGTTCCAGTTCCAGCGTTCTGATGTCTGAAATTTCATCAATTATAACCTGATGATCAGAGGTTATCGGAACTTTAGTAAAAGCTTCCCCGGAATAAATGACCAACCCGAGCCTGTCGGTTGATCTTTTCGCAATAAAACGGCGGGCAATATCCTGCAGTGCTGTGAGCCGGTCCGGATCCAAATCCCGTGCAAGCATACTGAGCGAAACATCCACAGAAAGTATGATATCAATACCTTTGGTCTCATCCCGCTCTTCTGATACAGTGAAAGTTCGCGGCCTTGCCATGGCAATAATAAGCGCAGAAAGAATGAAATATTTTGAAAGCATTAAAAGCGCCATCACCACACGGATGCCGTTATTATCCTGCATTCCGCTGATGGCAGGAACCATGATTGCTTTCGTTTTCTTTTTTCTAAAATCTTTATAAAATAATGGAATAAAGAGGAAAAAAAGCAAAAGAAACCACGGATGATGCAACTCAAAATTCAGGAACTCAAACATTTATTTTCATTTTAAACACCGGTTCTTAACTGTTCCAACTCCAGATCTTTGTAAGATTTTTTTACAAAATTCCGAATAGCATTGAAATCTTTTTCCATCATACTGCCTGAGGGGAAAATCTTGGCAAATTTCACTTGGTCTCCACGTAAAAATGCCTCCTCAATTACTTTTTCGTTTTCCTGAGAAATACGGTTGGTTTTGCGCAACACTTCAATGAGGTCTTCCGTTAGCAAAACATCAGCAGGGATGCGGTATTGAGCAGTGATAAAATTCCGCGATATATCCATTAACTCCACATAGAAAGAACGATAATCTTCATTTTCAATATATTTTTTCTTCCTTAGCAAATCGAGTTCTTTTAATGTTTTATTAGTATTCAAAACGGGAGAAGACTTTGCTTTCCTTCCATATTTTCTGAACATCATAATAAGAAAAATAATGGCGATAACAGCCAGTGCTGCCAGAATGTACCATTTGTACATATCCCAATAATCCACGATTTCCAGCGGGATCTCTTTGTTTTTTCTGATATCATTGATCTCGTCGTCCTTGGTAGCGGTATTCACTACTTCCACTTCATATGGGATGGTTTTCTGTATTTCACCACCAATGTTAAACTCTAAAACAGGAATAGAAAATGTTCCTTCTTCAAAAATGGCGAACTCAATCACCCTGGTATATTTTCCGTTGGCTATGCTAATGCTGTCTTTTATTTCTTCAAAATGAAAAGGAAGCAGCTCATTCACCGGTGCTGCCTGTACCGTTTTGTCCTGAATTCCGGAAATAACAACCGTATAAGTCCCTACTTCACCCAGAGCAAGGGTGGTTTTATCGAGATTGGAACCCAGAGTCTGCGCAAAAACAGCAAGGCTGATCAACAAAAAAACAGCTAACGATATTTTTTTCAGGTTTCTCATTTTTTCCGAAAATACTGATACAGATATTTTGAATAATCTTCGCCGGTAGAAATATTAATCAAAGTGGCAGAAGCGGCTTCGAAATCTTCTGTCAGTTGCCGTACTTTTTGTTTTTTGGCTTCCGCAAAGCTGTATCGCCACCTTTTGCTGGAGGTATCAGCCCAAACCTGTTGTCCTGTTTCTGCATCCTGAAACAGTGCATAGCCCACATCCGGTATTTCATTGTCTTTTTCATCAGAAATTCGCATTCCCAAAATCTGATGCTTTCTGGCCGCTACTTTTAAGGTTTGAATAGCATATTCATCTTCAAAATCTGAAAACAAAAATAGGAGTGATTTTCTTTTGAAAATTCCCATCATGTAATCTAAAGCCAGATCTGTCTTCGCCGATGCGGGAATATATTCGGCGGTCAGAATATTACTGATAATCGCCAGAATATGCTTTCTTCCTTTCTGGGGAGGCACTACTTTATATACTTTATCAGCAAACAGAATCAACCCCACTTTATCATTATTTCCAACTGCTGAAAACCCCAGACTGGCAGCTATTTCTGCCACAAATTCTCTTTTTAGCAGGGTTTTGGTTCCGTAATCCATTGATGCCGAAATATCCACAAGAAGCATCATCGTCAACTCTCGCTCCTCCTCCATTATTTTCACAAATGGTTCGCGAAAACGTGCAGTTTTGTTCCAGTCGATGCGTCGGATTTCATCACCTGACTGATATGGTCGAACTTCAGAAAACGTCATTCCCTGTCCTTTGAAAGCACTATGATACTGCCCCATGAGAATTGCTTCCGACTTTTTTTTGGTTCGGATTTCGATCTGTTTTACTTTTTTAACGATGTCTTTTATTTCCATAATTCAAAGTCATCCCTCGGTAATTCTTTCAAAATAATAGCGGATTTGTTATGGCGCTTGAATTTTTCCCAGAATTTTATCAACGATATCTTCAGGAGAAATTTCTTCAGCTTCGGCTTCAAAGCTTAAACCAATACGATGGCGGAGCACATCTTTAGCAATTTCTTTTACATCTTCAGGAATAACGAAAGCTCTGTTTCTCAGAAATGCCAATGCTCGGGAAGCAATAGCCAGATTGATAGAAGCCCGCGGCGAAGCACCGAATGCGATGTAATTGGTCAGTTCTGGGAGTCCGTATTTTTCTGGATAACGGGTTGCGAAAACCATATCCAGAATATATTTTTCTATTTTTTCGTCTAAGTATATTTGATTAATCAAGGATTTGGCTTCTGTAATATGACCCAAGCTGATGACCGGAATAACCTGGGGGTAATGTCCTGAAGAAACCATTCTCATCACTTTTCTTTCATCCTCAAATTCAGGATAATTGATTTTACATTTCAGCATGAATCGGTCACTTTGCGCCTCGGGCAATTGATAAGTTCCTTCCTGATCGATCGGATTTTGTGTGGCCAAAACCAGGAATGGATTCGGGAGTGGCATGGTTTCGTCGCCTATAGTAACCTGTTTTTCCTGCATCGCTTCCAGCAGTGCCGACTGAACCTTGGAAGGAGCCCTGTTGATCTCATCCGCCAAAACAAAGTTAGCAAAAATAGGCCCCTTTTTTATGGAAAAATCATTGTCTTTAATATTATAAATCTGAGTTCCGATCACATCTGCAGGGAGAAGATCTGGCGTAAACTGAATCCGCGAAAACTCACCGTGGACGGCTTCTGCTAAAGATTTTATAGCTAAAGTTTTTGCCAATCCGGGAACTCCTTCCAAAAGAACATGACCATTTCCGAGCAAACCAATCAGCAATCGGTCGACCATATATTCCTGACCAATAATGGCTTTGTTGATTTCTTTTTTTAAAAATGAAAAAGATAAATTGAGTTCTTTTACTTTTTCGGTTAATTTTCGGATATCTTCAGCCTGATGTAATTCTGACATAATTTTTTTTCGTTATGGAGCGTAAATTTGCGATAAATCCACACAATGACAAAACATAATCGGTGCCAATACAGCGTTAAACTATGTTAAAGCACTTTATGTTATGAGTTGGATTTATCATTGATGTTTTAAATTAAAAAATCGGTTTTCCACATTTTTCTGTGGATAACATGTGAATTGTAACATTTGGTTCATCTTTTGTAAAACATTTTTGTGTACATTTGAAATGATTTCCATCATGAAAAAAGCCTTTTTATACCTGATACACAAAAATTTAAACTTAAATAAAATTTGAGGGAAGCACCGTCGGCTTCTCTTTTTGTTGTTGTCTAACCAAAAAATGAGATGTTTTTATCTACTGTAACCTGCTTCTAAAGAGCGGGTTCTTTTTGTAGCTCCACCAGGAATCGAACCTGGATCTAAAGTTTAGGAAACTTCTATTCTATCCGTTGAACTATGGAGCCAATGATCAGATACTTTCAAAAGCATTGGTCATGAAGATGGATACGGGAAATAATTGGCAACGGCTTCTGTTAACGACCATTTTTCACATCAACAACAATCCGTTCGTCGCGGTTGGCAAGTTCCCACGCAGTTGCGAAAACAAGCTGCGTCCTTTTCTTCAATAATTCGTAATCAATTTTATCCGGCGTATCGGTCGGGCGATGGTAATCTTCGTGAATGCCATCAAAATAAAACGCTGCCGGAACGTTATTTTTCGCAAAGTTATAATGATCAGACCGATAATACAACATTTCAGGATCCTGCGGATCGTCATACTTATAATTTAGTTCCAGATTGACCGTGGCAGCATTGGACATTTCATTTATTTTCTTCAGCGAAGTAGAAAGTCGGTCTGAACCGATAACATACACATAATTTTTGCCTTCGTTATCCGGATCACTTCTTCCGATCATATCAATATTAAGATTGGCTACTGTATTTTCTAAAGGAAAAACAGGATTTTCCACATAGTATTTCGAACCTATCAGGCCTATTTCCTCTGCCGTCACATGGAGAAAAAGAATGGATCTTTTAGGAGCTTTCCCTGTCTTTTTGGCCAACTGAAAAGCCTCTGCAATCTCCATTAAAGCTGCGGTTCCGCTTGCGTCGTCATCAGCTCCGTTGAAAATTTCGCCGGCTTTATTTTTCCCCACATGATCATAATGAGCGGAAAGTACAATAATCTCGTGCGGTTTTTCAGTTCCTTCAATAAAAGCAAGAATATTTTCGCTTTCAGGATAGGCTTTCCCGCGCCGGTTTCCGATATATTCCTGAGGAACGATCTGATAAAAACTGTTCATTGTTTTGGGATGCGAAACGCCCATTTTCCGGTATTCTTCCATCATATATTTTCCAGCTTTTTTTTGCCCGTCGGAACCTGTTTCTCTACCTTCCATTTCGTCTGAAGCAATGATGTAGAGATGTTTTTTTAAATCCGTAGAGCTGATACTTTCCAAAGATTTTTTAAAAAGCTTGCCCTCATGAGTCAAGTTGATGGTAGTACAGGAGGACACGGCGAGTGCCGCTACCACAGAAATAAAAAAAGATTTCATGATTTCAAATTTGTCTAAAGATAAAAATTTATTTTAATTCCGGCATTTTGTCGAACGAACTTTGCGCTGGACACCATTCTATTAATCTGCGGCATACTTAGAATTCAGGATTTACCTTTAAAAAATGGTCCGCGAAATGGCACGGACAACTCAAGAAAACCGCACTTTAATAAATAGTTTTGATATTAACGAAAGGATGTCAACGGATAAAGTAAAACAGTCTAAAACAAATCTCAGCATTTTAGTTTATTTGAAAAAATAACTGAATTTTTTAATGCTTACTATTACTATTTCGAACAAGCGTTACATTTTAATCAGATATATTTGTAATTTTTTAACTTTTGTATATAACGGTATCAAGTTTGCTAATGGTTAGCAGGATTCTATGTGCATTGCATAAAAGATTCAGGAGTGCCCTGATTCTCCGTTTACAACTAAACATTAAATATCAATATTATGGAAAGTACTGTACAACCCTATTCCGGGGAGGACTACGACATGATTGTTTTCTGTCACCTCCGCTGGGATTTTGTCTATCAAAGACCCCAACACCTTATCTCCAGACTCTCAAAAAATCACAAAATTCTGGTAGTGGAGGAACCTGTTCCTACCCAACTTAACGGAAAAGGGCCATTTGAGATCAGAGCTATTCACGCTAACCTTCATGTTTGTCAACCGCCTGTGAATCATATTGAAGATATCGGGCCTTATCTCCGCAAAAGGCTTAGCTCAAAATCTTTTGAAATAGCCTGGTTCTATTCGCCGGCCTTCGTTTCTGTTTTGGAACATCTTGATTTTGAAACTATTGTTTATGACTGTATGGATGAGCTGTCCTTATTCCGGGGTGCTCCGAAAAAATTAATAGAACAGGAAAACCAACTGTTACAGGCGGCTGATGCAGTGTTTACAGGAGGAAAATCGCTGTATGAATCGAAATCCCAAAAGCACCATAATGTATTTTGCTTCCCGAGTTCTGTAGATATGGATCATTTCTCCAAAACAGATGTAGAAAAACCTAAAGACATGCGCCATATCCCAACTCCAATTGTGGGATATTATGGCGTTATTGACGAGCGAATTGATTTAGATCTTCTTCAGAAAACTGCGAAAATGACTCCTGATGTATCTTTCGTTATGGTAGGACCGCTTTGCAAAATCAGCGACGCAGA
>JAEYOX010000120.1 GCA_023411265.1 Bacteroidota bacterium
TTTAATTTTTTATTATGAACATTTTTATTTCAAATCTTAACTACAATACAGTTGAGAGCGAGTTACAAGCACTTTTCGAAAACTACGGAGAAGTGGAATCAGCAAAAATCATTACCGACCGTGAAACAGGAAGAAGCCGTGGCTTCGGTTTCGTTGAAATGCCGGAAAACGAAGATGCACTGAAAGCAATTGAAGAATTAAACCAAAAGGAATTCAAGCAAAAAGTGCTGAATGTATCTGAAGCACGTCCCAAAGAGCAGAAGCCAAGAAGCTTCGGCGGAAACGGAGGTGGTGGCTACAACAGAGGAGGTGGCAACGACCGCAGAAGAGACTGGTAATATTCGATATTGTACAGAAGAAACCAAAGTTCAGGATTTCCTGGACTTTTTTTATTTTTGGGAAATAGTTTTGGTTCTCGATATGCAGCACGTGAGGAAATAGGATATTTGGTTGATTTCTTAGTAAGTTTAAACCATCCAACTCGCCGGCAATTGCAGATGGTTTTTTGAAAAAAAATCCCTCCGATTATGACCGGAAGGATCCCATAACATTAAACAAATTTACTGTAAGGAGAATTATTCAGGAAGAATAACACCGTCCACTACATGTACAATTCCATTGGAAGCCGGTACGGAGGCAATAATGTTCACCGTTCCGTTCACGGTAGGTTTACCGTTCACCATTTTGATCGTGATATTCTTCCCATCCACCATTCCAAGATTTTGCCCGTCTGAAAACTGGTCAGTTTTAATAACGCCTACATACGTATGATGCCCCAGAATGTCGCTTAATTTTCCGTTGTTTTCGGGCTTCAGTAATTCCTCCACAGTTCCTGCAGGAAGTTTGTCAAAAGCTGCGTTAACCGGTGCAAAAACAGTAAAAGGCCCGGCATTGCTAAGCGAAGTAGCCAGTCCAGCAGACTGAACTGCTGTTACAAGTGTTGAAAGATCGTCATTGGAAGCAGCGAGCTTCACAATATCCGGTGTGCTTTCATTGTCAACAACGCCCTCCTGGCCTACAGCCTGGGTTTCTGTAACTTCAGTGTCTGTAGTAGTGGCCGCAGTTTCATTTTTCTTACATGAAATGAGAGTCAGTGTGGCCAATCCAAGAATAAAAAATGTTTTTTTCATAGTACCTATATTTTTAAAATTCTTTCAGTGTTATAGGATATAGGAGAGAAGCTCTTTATCACAAGATAAAATTACGACGAAAAACCTAACATAATTATGACTGGAATCATGTTTTTGATATGGATTTTGTGAGTTTTATCATATTTTTATAACGGTACAGATTTATAGATTTTTCTTGTTAAATTTAATCAAAGACCACACAAACGGAACAATTGCCCAAACTGATAGAATCAGTAGGGATATTCCCATCCCGCCGCCGGAACCGAAAACTTGCTGAAACACGGCACCGGCATATCCCAGCATCGCCGCTACATCAAGTTGCAGCAATACAAATATTCTGGAAAGCCCAATCGGGTTGATGGCAGTTAGAGTGGCCATAATGCTTTCAATCGGATATTCAGCAAACTGGAAGATTAGAATCAACAAAATTCCATCGTAAATAATGGCAAAGAAAATCCAGAGGAAAATAGCAATTCCGATTCCTTTGGCTCTGTCGCGACTGAAAATAGCAGCCAGCATAGCCAGCGACGTGAAAATAACCGAGAGAAAACACCCGGTGATGATGAGCGACATTCCTGTTTCTATCGAAGAATACAGCAATATTGGAATTCCGCAACCCAATAGAAAAGCCAGAACAAGTGCCGTGGAAAGTCCCAGAAAAATATTGAACCAGACTTTAATTCTGGGAACGGGCTGGCTGAGCAGTAACTCTACAAACTGACTGCTGTTGTACACATAAATGGTAGAAAATATAACACTCATCAGCGGTACTACCAGTAGAACGATATTCAGCAGGCTGAGGGTGGCTTTGGTAAAATTACTTTCCAAGCCGAGTACAGACCAGGAAATGATGAAAAGCAAAACCGTGTACAGGATAATGGTTTTGTTTTTCAGAATATCAAATAATATAAAACGTGCAATCTTGTTCATTTCTTCATTTCTTTTAAAATAGCCACGATTCCTTCCGAGATTTTCCTTGTGTTGGTTTCTTTTTTCAGATCGTCCACAGATTGATGAACGATCACCTTCCCTTCGTTCATAAACACAATCTCGCTGATGATGTCATCCAATTCACTTAGAAGATGCGAAGTGATGATGACGAGCTTGCCTTTACTTTTCTCTTTTATAATTTTATTTTTTAGAATTTCAGAAGCCAGAGGATCTAGGCCGGCAGTGGGTTCATCTAAAATAATAGTAGTGGGATTGAACATAAATGCCAGCACGGCACTCACTTTTTGAGTGGTTCCTCCGGAGAGTGTGCTCATTTTTTTATCATAAATCTTTTCCAGTTCGAAAGCCTCCAGCAATTCCGTGTCCAAATCACCATGGGGATTTTTACGGATATTACGGATCATCTTAATGGTTTCTTCAATGGTCATATTTTCCGGATAGCGACCTATTTGTGGCATATAACCGATGGTTTCCCGATATTTGTAATGGTCTTTTACGCTTTCATTATTTACAGTAATATCGCCTGTTTCCAGCACGTTCAGGCCCAGAATACACTTGATGAGGGTTGTTTTTCCGCAGCCGTTGGGGCCAATAAGTGCGATGGAATGTCCTTTCTGGAAACTGAGGTTGACATCATTCAGCGCAGTAAATTTGTTGAATTTTTTAGTAAGATTTTTTATTTCTATCATGATATTTTGTTTGACAGATGAAGCTTCGCTCCATTATCTCTCTACAGGTTTCATTAATGGTTCGCGGTCTACAAAACTTTCAGGAGTAAGGCTTGGAATGATTTTCTCCGATTTGTCCAAAAGATCCACAAAAAAAGTTCTGAAAAGTAACATCACAGCGGGGTTTCGCTCCACCAGAACAGAATACAGACTCAACGGGTGAAAGGGAACATCGCCAATCTTGTCTTTATCCAGATCATATCCTGCATATTTATCCCAGTAATTTTGTTTGAAATCGTTCATTACCGTACTTCCATTTGTACTTACATCAAAAGTATTGTTGATAAAATTATTTTTAAAAAGTCTGTTTTCCATACAGTTGGAGTTTAATTTCAAAGCCCATCCGTTGTCCTCAAAATGATTGTTGTAGAAGTCGATTTTGGTGGCACCGTCCGCAAAAATGGCTGTGGTATTCTTTTCGAACGTATTGCCTTTTATTTTACTATAAGAAATTTCTTTTAGAAGCAAACCGAAAACGCTGTCGCCCCAGTTGTTGATAAAACGGTTATTGTACATGCTCACATTCATGGCATACATCACAGCTACTCCTGCTCCGTTGTTGTCGAATATATTGCCGGTGTACACACTGTCGTCCGAAAACATAAAATGCAAACCGTACCTAAGATTGTTGCGGGAAAGGTTTTTGAATATGAAACACCTCTTGTTTTTTTCAAGATAGATTCCGTCTTTGTGTCCGCTGATGTAATTGTTTTTAACCCAGATTTCCGAGCTTCCCAAAAGGTGGATCCCGTCACCGATATTTTCCTGTGAAGTTCCTCTGTTGGTGGTTATCTTATTATTCTGAATCAGGCACTTGTAGCCTCTCTGAACATAGATTCCGAAGTAATTGTTTTCAAAAATATTATCTTCGATGACGGAATTGCTGCTGGAGTAGATGTGCACGGCAGAAACACTTCTGATCTCATCTCTTCCTGAATTAATAAGTTTGAATCCTTTAAGAGTAATACGGTCAGCCTTAAAAGTGATAATTTCACTCTTCAGTTGGCCGTCTATCACAGGTCTGCCAATGCCGATGAGGGTAAGAGATTTTTCCAGATGGATGGGGCCTTCTCTGTAAATTCCTTTTTCTACAAGAATGCTGTCGCCGCTTCTGGCAGCCGCGACAGCTTGTTTTATCGTTCTGAATTGTTCATTTTTACCAACCTTCAGGGTTTTTGAAAAGGCGAAGATGGGTAGAAATAAAAGCAGAAGTTTATACATTTTTAATTTTTTCTTTCCGATTCAAACGGAATAATATTATTGAATGACTGTAGCTCCCAGTTCAGCGGCTGCTTTTTCAGCAGCTGCCTTGTCTTTGTAAGCCTGCGTATTGCCTCCCATCGGACTTTTTATGTTTCCGCCCTGCACGAGGGTTGCGGTGCCTCGATCGAAGAAAGTTCCGGTAGGGAAGTCTGCTACATATTCTACTGCATTCTGAGCAACATCGGTGTTAGATGTTGTGTAATCATCCATACAACTGATGTCGTCAAATTTATAATTTCTTCCTTTCTGTGTTACGAGTTGTGTGGCAAACTTGGCTTCAGTAATGGTCATTTTACAATTTTCACACTGGTCTTTACCGGTAGCGATTTCTGTAGGACCACTTTCCGAACACGCTGTTAATAGGATGGTGGCTGCGCCGGCTACGAATAAGTTTTTGATTAGTTTCATATTTTTATATTTAGGGATTGTATGATATGAAATCCCAATCCTGATAAAAAAACTTCATAAAAATTTCCAGTGTCAGGATTGGGAAGGATTGGTTTATATTTCACACTGTTTTTTTCGCCCGCCTATATTCTACAATGGCTAAGATAAGTAAAATAACGGCAACACCTATCATGATTCCTCCGCCAATATTAGGGTAAGACCAAACTTCAAAATTAAGTAGCTGTTTGTATCCGATTAAAGGAGGTTGATAGGACATTCCCGGAACAATGATGGCAGCATTGGGATCTAGGTTGTGTCCGTAATCATAAAGCCAGTAATAAAAATCTCCCATAAAAGCAATTCCAAAAATAAGGAACAGAATGGTAACGCTGTACAGGAGGGTTCTGTTCTTCAGAAGTGCTGCCAAAATACATAACAAAGCAAAAAAGCCAATTGCATAAGGTAAGAAAGTGAACTCCCAAAATTCGTCCGCATGAATTTCCTTCATCCCGATATAATGATTCAATCCGTTTATAATTTCATACTCCCCGGATACCTTATCGGCGTGCAGAAACATGGCAAGTCCTTCAGGGTATTGCGGTGCACTTAGATATATCGACCATATAGGAGTGAAAATGCTAATAATTAAACCGATACCACATAGCAGCAGTATTAATCGGGATAGCGTGGTTAATGAATTATTTTTCATTTTTTGATTTTTTTAGATATTGATCTTTGGTGTCTTATCTTTGGCACGCGAAAATCAGAAAAAAGAAAGGGCAGAAAAACTGCCCTTTTAAAGATTACTTATTTAACTTCACCTTGTTTTACAGGCCCTTGCGCATTATCTTTTTTATTATTGAGGTGATACGTCAGCGGTACGTTGCTTCCTGCCGGAGATACGCGTACATATCCCTGCATTTCCTGATGCAGTGCAGAACAGAAGTCGGTACAGTACATCGGGTACATTCCCGGTTTCTTAGGATCCCACCGTAACGTCGCGGTTTCCCCCGGCATCACCAGCAATTCTGCATTCTGAGCTCCTTTGATGGCAAAGCCATGAGGCACATCCCAATCCTGTTCCAAATTAGTTAGGTGGAAGTAGACTTCGTCTCCTACACGTATTCCTTCAATATTGTCCGGTGCAAAGTGAGAACGGATAGAGGTCATATACACATGAACTTTGTTACCTTCGCGAACGACTTTAGATTCGTTCTCACCTTTAGTTGCATAAGGGTGTTTGTTCTCTTCTATTTTATAGAACTTCACCTGATCTTTCATGAAGAGTTCTGCCGGGCCGGCTTGCGCATAGTGAGGTTCGCCATGCGTTGGGAAATCCAGAAGAAGTTTCATTTTGTCGCCGCTGATGTCAAATAACTGCGCAGAATGTGGAAGTTCCGGTCCAACAGGAATATATCTGTCTTTAGTGATTTTATTATATGCTACCAGATATTTACCGTAAGGCTTGCTGCTGTCGCCACCTACTACCATCAGGTGTCCTACAGAGTAGAAAGTAGGCTGTCTGTCTAAAACTTCCAGAGTTTCAATATTCCATTTCACTACCTCAGATGATACGAAATGGGAAGTATAGGCATTTCCTTTTCCGTCAAATTCGGTGTGGAGTGGGCCGAGGCCTGGCTTCTGAACTTCTCCGTGAAGAGCGGATTCGTACTTGATAATTGGAATTCCGTCAAATTCACCAGCGAAATCTTTGTTGGCAATAGCTTTTTGAATTTTATCAAAGCTGAATACAGGAATTAAGGCAGCCAGTTTTCCGGAGCCTACGATGTACTCACCGGTAGGATCTACATCGCAACCGTGCGGTGATTTAGGACAAGGAATAAGGTAGCAAATGTCTTTCAACTCTTCAGCGCTGAGTACCATAACTTCTTTCTTGATGGTAGAAGTCGCCATGTGCTTTTCTTCATCCCACTTATTGTGAGCGTATTCCACTGCCATTTTCTTACCTTTTCCTGCTTTCAGATATTCCTCCGCTTTTTTCCAGTTCACCGCCATGATGAAATCTTTTTCATTTTGAGAAGCATTCACTTCAAGAAGCGTGTTGGCTTGTTCAGAATTGTAGCATGAGAAGAAGAACCATCCGTGGGATTTTCCTTTTCCTGCATGCGAAAGGTCAAAATTGAATCCGGGTGCTTCGATCTGGAAAGTAATATCCATTTCCCCGCTGTCTTTGTTAATTCCAATGAAGGACAAATATCCTTTAAAATTTTGTTTGAAAGATTCAATAGGAACGTCATCCTGTCCGTCAGCTGGAACTGCAAAACGGGTTCCTGCAACTACGTATTCCGTATTTTCCGTTAGGAAGGGAGAAGAGTGATTTCCTGCAGAGTTGGGAATTTCAATAATTTCAACTGTTTTGAATGTTTTCAAATCAAGTCTGGCAACACGCGGGGTATTGTTGGCATTAGCGAACAGCCATCTTCCGTCTATCTCACCGTTGGTTTGGGATAATGAAAGGTGGTGTTGATCGTCCCAGGGGATAAATCCGTGAGAAGTTTCAAGCATGGGTTTCGTTTCCTCGCTGTAACCGTATCCGTTTTCTGGATGTTGGGAGAAGACAGGAAGTACTTTGATGGTTCTGCCGCTAGGTAAACCAACTACGCTCACTTGTCCGCTGAAACCGCCACTTACAAAGTTATAAACTTCATCCAGTTTGCCTGGAGCTACATACACTTTTTGGGCTGCATCGCCACTTACCGCCGTCTCGGTTCCTTTCGGTTTACATGCGACGATGGTTATTGCTGCTAATGCGGCAAATCCTAATTGCTTATAAGTTTTCATATATAAAGATTTTATCTTTTCAGAAGGATAGAAAATGAATGGCAAATGAGGACACCTGCCATTCAGAATAATTTACTTAGCTCCGTCAATTTCTCTCATGTATTCCAAAATACTTCTTGCTTCAGTATCAGATAGTCCTTGGTTCGGCATTCTTACCAAACAAAGTTCCAACTGTTTCTGCAATTCTGGATCTACATCAATCATGGGATCCGGATTGGAAATAAAATTCATGATCCAGTGAGCGGTTTGTCTTTCGGTAACTCCTTTCCAGCCTGGCCCTACTAATCTTTCGTCGGTAGATTTGTGACAGGACATACATTTTACATCGGCAACTTTTTTACCTTCTGCAGCCATGGCAGGGTCGAAGCTTGATATATCAACATTCGTCTCATCATATTTACCTAAACCTCTTTTAGGGTCATACTCGTTGTCGCTTGCAGCTGCTGTTGTGGTTTCAGTTGCAGGTGCAGAACTGTCTGCTGATGGAATGGAACTTTCCTTTTTTTCACCTCCACAGGAAGTGAGAGCTAATGTAAAAGCGCAGAATGCTAGTGTCTTTAAAATTTTCATAATGATAGAATTTTTATATTAATTTAATTGATAACAAAAATAACACCGTTCTGTAAATAGCTTTTATGATTACAGTCATAAGCCTTATATGACTTTTATTAGGCAGTATCAAAGTATATTTTCTTATATTTGTACTATTCAAATATACAAAAAAAAGTTTATGAAAAACATTGCTATAGTATTTTTAGCTGCCTTTTTGGTAGGATCCTGCTCCAAAAAAGAGACTGATGCCAACGTAGAATCCAACGTCATGATGGAAGAGCCTTTAGTGCAAAGTGCTGAGGAAACTTCAACTGCGCCTGGTGCTGAAGGCCTAAAATTGATTCAGGGAATGGATTGTCTTACATGCCATAAGACAGATGCAAGATTGGTGGGTCCTTCTTATCAGGAAATAGCGGAAAAATATACTGAAGCGGATATGGATATGCTGGCTCAGAAAATTATTGACGGAAGTGTAGGAACTTGGGGACAGATCCCCATGACACCACATGCCGGATTAAGTAAGGAAAACGCAAAAAAAATGGTGGAATATATCCTTACTCTTAAAAAATAATTTTTATTTTGATCCAGATATAGCTCTTTTATTTATAAAAGAACTCTAGATATTTACAAAAACTAATTGTCATATTATAAAATAGCCTTCCACGATGGAAGGTTTTTTTCATTAAAAAAGCGGGAGAAACTTTCATTTCTTCCGCCTAAAACCCAAAAAATCAAATAAACTATGAAAAAAAAACTATTTGGGTTCTAATATGCTGATTGGGACAATACACTCTTCCAGCGATATACCGCCGTGCTGGTAGGTATCTTTATAATAATTTACGTAATGATTGTAATTCTTGGGATAGGCCAAAAAATTGTTGTTTTTGGCAAAAATATATTTGCTGCTAAGATTACCTTTGGGTAAAAACAGTTTTTCAGGATTGCTCACAGCCCACACTTCGCTCTCTTCGTAGGTAAGGCTTCTTCCTGTTTTATACCGGATGTTGGTGGATGTTTCACGGTCGCCGACCACTCGGCTCGGTTTTTTTACGTAAATGGTGCCGTGATCTGTGGTGATGGCCAACCTGAATTTATTTTCTGCAGCAGCTTTTATAATTTTGATGAGAGATGAATTTTCAAACCAGTTGTAAGTCAAAGAACGGAATGTTTTATCATCCCGGATCAACTGGTCTATGATGTGGTTATCTGTCTTAGCATGGCTCAGGATGTCGATAAAATTATAAACTATAACCAAGAGATCGTTATTTTTGTGTTGGTTAAAATCATCCAGAACCTTCCTCTCAAAATCGGCATTCAGAACCTTCAGGTATTTCATCGATTTGCCTGATAATCCAAGCCTTTTCATTTGATCTTCCAGAAAATCCCGTTCATATTCGTTTTTATTTCCTTCTTCATTATCATTGAACCATTTATCCGGAAAGCGTTTTTCAATTTCGGAAGGCAAAAGCCCTGAAAAGAAAGAATTTCTGGCATATTGTGTGGCAGTAGGAAGAATGCTGTAATAATAATCCTCCGAAACTTTATTGTAAAATTTGGTAAACAGAGGTTCTATAACCTTCCACTGGTCGTAGCGTAAATTGTCGATCATCAGCAATAAAACTTTATCTTCCTTCAGTTCAGGTTTTATTTTCTCCTTAAATAAAGTGTGGCTCATCATCGGCTTTTCATTGCCATGCAGCCAGCCTTCATAATTTTTTTCAACGAATTTGGCGAACTGGATATTAGCTTCTTCTTTTTGAGCTTGGAGTAATTCGCTGAACTCGCTATCTGAAACTTTATCAAATCTTATTTCCCAGTTCAGGATTTTCTTGTAATGTTCTGCCCATTCTTCGTAAGTCCGAAGATAGGAGAGTTCCATGGAAAGATTTCTAAACTCTTGCTGATAACTTTGAATGGTTTTTTGTTCTACAAGATCATCTTCCTGAAGGTTTTTTTTGAGAGAAAGCAGAATTTGAACAGGATTCACAGGCTTCAGAATATAATCTGAAATTTGAGATCCAATGGCTTCTTCCATGATGTGCTCTTCCTCGCTTTTAGTTACCATCACAATTTTTAGCGAACTATCTTTCTCTTTAATCATGGGAATGGCTTCTAGGCCGGATATTCCTGGCATGTTTTCATCCAGAAGGGTAAGCGCAAATTTTTCAGTATCCATCAGCTCTAAAGCTTCGTTTACATTATTTACCGGAGTAATGCGGTATCCTTTGTTTTCTAAAAAAACGATATGAGGTTTCAGTAAATCTACTTCATCATCTATCCATAAAATCTTTCCTGACATAAATATTTTCGTAAGGGGTTAATTGTTCCTCTGCTAGAAACGGTGTAATAAGAACATCAAAAATACGACTAATTGTTCTTAAATAAATTCAAATATTTTTCCATTAATAGTTAAAGTTCAGTTAATTTTAAAATATTTTTAAAGCAAATAAACCATTGAAAAATACACGGTTTCACATGTTTTTTAGCTACCTTTGATTCTATATTTTTGTTTTTACAAATGCAGAATAAACTGAAAATTATTAACGATCCGGTTTACGGTTTTATCAAAATTCCACACGAAATTCTCTTTGATGTTATCGAACATCCTTATTTTCAGAGGCTTCGGAGGATTTCTCAAACAGGCCTTCTCAACCTTATTTTCCCCGGTGCAACACACACCAGATTTCATCATGCATTAGGAGCGATGCATTTGATGTTCACTGCTTTGGAAACTTTGAAACTGAAGGGCGTAGAAATTTCAAAAGAAGAAGAAAAAGCGGCTATGCTTGCTATTTTACTGCACGATATCGGACACGGCCCGTTCTCTCATGCGTTGGAAAGCATGCTGATGGATCATTGGCATCACGAAAATCTTTCACTGCTGTTGATGGAGAAGCTTAATAATGATTTTAACGGCGAACTGGAAACCGCAATGCAAATGTTTCAGGGTAAATATCATCGTAAATTTTTCAATCAGCTTATTTCCTCCCAACTGGATGTGGACCGTTTGGATTACCTGAAAAGGGACAGCTTTTATACCGGTGTAACTGAAGGAAATGTCAATACACAGCGGATTATTTCCATGATGAACGTTTCTGAAGATGAACTTGTGATAGATGCCAAAGGTATCTATTCTATAGAACACTACCTTACAGCAAGAATGTTTATGTACTGGCAGGTTTATTACCATAAAACGGCAGCACTGGCAGAATTCTTATTGGTAAAAATATTAAACAGAGCAAAACTGCTGGCTTCCAGAGGAAGCTTGTTACCGGCCTCAGAACATTTAGGTTATTTTCTTTATAAAAAAGAATTTCAAACTGCCAGCAATGAAGATCTGGAACGTTTTACAGAACTGGACGATAATGACATCATCTGTGCCATGAAAGAATGGCAATATTCGGAAGATGCTGTTTTGAGTTATCTTTGCCGCAGCGTTATCAGACGAAAGCTCCCTAAAACCATTATTTCTGCAGAACCTTTTTCTCAGGAAACGGTCAGAGAGAAAATTGAACGCACTAACATGTTGTTCAATACCAAAGAGGGTCATATTTTGGTTGATGAGATTTCCAGAAGCCTGTTGCCATACAATGCTGAAGAGCAGCCCATTTATTTGTTGGGAAAAAATGGTTCCAAAACACTCCTGCATCAGTACCAAGGGCAGTTGTTGTCATCCTCCATCACGGAAAGCAGCACCCGTTATATCCTGTCATTTCCCGGAGAAAAGGCAATGTAACAATTTTTGTGTACTATTACCGTTTTTTAGGGAAATTATTATCTTTGCAGGATATGGAATTTACAGCAGCGCAGATTGCAGGTTTTATTAACGGAAAGATCATAGGTAACCAAGAAGCCGTAATTACTGGCGTTTCACCTATTGAAAGAGGAGAAGAAGGTCATCTTTCTTTTATTGCTCAAGACCGTTTTGCACATTATATGGACACTACAGCGTGCTCTGTGCTGGTGGTTTCAGAAAAATTATTAACAAAATCTTCTTATCCTCCAACTATTATCGCAGTAGAAGATGCGTATCTTTCCTTTCAGGTGCTTATGAATCTTTATGAGCAAATGCGCGAACGAAAAACCGGTTTGGAAGAAGGTTCTCATATCCATAAAACTGCAGAAATTGGAGAACAAGTATATATCGGAGCGTTCACTTATATTTCCGAAGGAGTAAAAATAGGAGAACAAACCCAAATTCATCCCCAGACTTATATTGGAAAAAATGTAAAAATCGGCCGTAACTGTCGTATTGACAGTGGAGTAAAAATATATGATTATACCACAATCGGCGATCATTGTACCATCCATGCCAACACTGTTATTGGTGCTGACGGTTTCGGATATCAACCCTCTGAAAGTGGATATGCCAAAATTCCGCAACTGGGCAATGTGGTGATAGAGGATGATGTGGAGATTGGTTCCAATTGTTCCATAGACCGTGGCACCATAGGATCCACGATAATCGGCAAGGGTACCAAGATTGATAATCTTATTCAAATTGCCCACAACGTTAAAATAGGAAAACACAATGTTATTGCTGCTCAGGCAGGTATCGCCGGTTCCGCTGCTGTAGGAGACTGGAACATGATCGGCGGCCAAGCTGGGATTGTCGGACATATTCAGATTGGAAACAAAGTCCGCATCCAGGGACAGAGCGGAGTGAATACCAGTGCAACTGACGGTGAAGTGCTCTATGGATCGCCCGCGATGAATGCTGGCGATTTCCGAAGAAATTATGTGCATTTTAAAAATTTTACAGATATTGTAAATAGAATTAATATTCTGGAAAGAAAAGCTAAAGAAAAATCCAATGAGTGATATGCAAAAAACCCTGAAAGAAGAAGTTTCTCTTTCGGGAATCGGTCTGCATACCGGCAAAGAAGTAACATTGACGATAAAACCGGCTAAAGAAAACACAGGTTTTATTTTTATAAGAACAGATCTGGAAGGAAACCCGCAGGTAGAAGCTGATGTAAATTATGTAACTACCACGGACAGGGGTACTACGCTGGAAAAACTCGGTGTCAGAATCCATACTTGCGAGCATATTTTGGCCGCATTAGTAGGCTGCGATGTAGATAATGCCTACCTCGAAATGAACAGTGCAGAGCCTCCCATTATGGACGGGTCTTCAAAATATTTTGTGGAAGCTATCGAAAAAGCGGGAGTTGTGGAGCAAAAAGTGCCGCGGGAGTACCTTGTCGTGAAAGAAGTAGTAAATTATGTAGACCCTCATTCAGGATCAGAACTCACTATTATTCCCTCCGAAAATTTTGAAGTAACTACCATGGTGGATTTTGGTACTAAAGTACTGGGAACCCAAAATGCAACGCTGAAAGATATTTCAGAGTTTAAAGAGGAAATTGCCTCAGCACGAACCTTCAGTTTTCTTCATGAACTGGAAATGCTGCTGGATGCTGGTCTGATCAAAGGCGGAGATATCTCAAATGCAATTGTGTACGTGGACAAAGAATTGACTACCGACACTGCAGAAAAATTAAGAAAAGCATTTGGTAAGGATAAGGTATCCATTCGTCCGAACGGAATTCTCGATAATCTTACCCTAAATTATCCGAACGAAGCAGCTCGTCACAAACTGTTGGATGTTATTGGTGACCTTGCATTGGTGGGTGTTAAAATTAAAGGAAAAGTGATCGCCAACAAGCCTGGCCACTTCGTTAATACTCAGTTTGCTAAAAAGCTAAACCGCCAATGGAAACTCCAAAAGAAGAGAAATGTGCCGGATATCGACATTCATAAAGAGCCGGTATTCGATATCAACGGAATTATGAAACTTATGCCTCACCGGTACCCTTTCCTCCTCATCGATAAAGTCCTTGAGCTTTCAGATAAGCACGTGGTGGGTTTAAAAAATGTAACGTTTAATGAACCTTTTTTCGTAGGCCATTTTCCTAAAGAACCGGTGATGCCGGGGGTTCTACAAGTAGAAGCTTTGGCGCAAACGGGCGGAATTCTCGTTTTGGCCAGCGTTCCTGATCCGGAAAATTACTCTACGTATTTCATTAAAATGGATAAGGTAAAGTTCAAGCGCAAAGTAGTTCCCGGGGATACTCTTGTATTTAAAATCGAATTGATCTCGCCTATCAGAAGGGGAATTGTCCACATGCAAGGTTACGGATATGTGGGGGAAAATATCGTAGTAGAAGCTGAACTCATGGCACAGGTGGCAAAAAATAATATTGAATAGATGATTCATCAGTTAGCGGCCGTTGATAAGCGAGCAAAAATTGGCAAAAATGTAGTGGTTGAACCTTTTACCACTATTGCAGCTGATGTAGAAATTAGCGATGGTACTTGGATCGGTCCTAACGTTACAATTATGGACGGTGCGCGGATTGGTAAAAATTGCCGGATTTTTCCGGGAACCGTTATTTCAGCTATTCCACAGGATTTAAAATTCGATGGCGAAGATACTCAGGTTGTTATCGGAGACGGTACTACCATCAGAGAATGTGTCACTGTCAATCGCGGAACCAAAGCGTTAGGTTATACCAAAATAGGTGACGATTGCCTCATCATGGCCACTTCTCACATTGCTCATGACTGCATTTTGGGAGATAATGTGATTATTGTGAATGGCTGCGGTATTGCCGGCCATGTAGAAATAGGCGATTATACTGTGATGGGCGGCCTTTCTGCCGTACAGCAGTTTTGTAAAATTGGTAAACACACCATGATTTCTGGCGGAACATTGGTGAGAAAAGATATCCCGTCTTATATTAAAGTAGCTAGGGAACCTATGTCATATGCCGGAATTAATTCAGTAGGATTAAGAAGACGTGGATTTACCAATGAAAAAATATTTGAAATTCAGAAAATTTATCGTTATCTTTTTCAAATGAAAATGAATGTCTCCCAAGCCATGAATCTCATTGAAAAGGAAATGCTGCCTACTGCAGAGCGAGATGAAATTTTGGAATTTATTAAAAATTCTCCGCGCGGAATTGTAAAAGGATACGGAACGGCTAAAGAATAAAAATGAAAAAATCAGGATATTTATTACTGTTGGCTGCCACCATGTCGTTAGCACAAAATACAGATTTTCATTTGCACAAAAACCTGGATTCGCTGGCTATCAAAAATGCGGAAGACATCCTTTTTCATACTAAAAAACAATTTTTTTCCAGCAGTTTTGCGTTGAATCAGCGGTCAGAAATGATGCGGAATACACATGAACTCATCAGGAATACTTTAAATTTCAATAATTTAATAAAAAACGACTTGACTGTAGTTGACTATCCGCTGTACTCCCAACCCTATCAAAATACCGCGAATTCGGGCTTGCCAACTTTGCTTCATGTTCCGGTATATCAATCTAAATACAACAAATAAATTATAAATGGCAACAAGCAACGATATCAGAAAAGGACTGTGTATTGAATACAGCAATGATATTTTCAAAGTAATTGAATTTCTTCATGTAAAACCTGGAAAAGGGCCTGCGTTTGTAAGAACAAAAATGAAATCTGTCACCAATGGAAAAGTGATTGACAATACTTTTTCGGCAGGACATAAAATTGATGAGGTAAAAGTAATTACCCGAAAATTCCAATATTTGTACGATGATGAAAACGGATTTCATTTCATGAACAATGACGATTTTTCGCAAATTTATCTCAATAAGGAAATGATCGAAAACGCCCAGTTTATGAAGCCTGGTGAAGAAGTGACCATCATTCTGAAAGAAGCCGATGAGTCTCCGCTTTCCGCAGAAATTCCGCCAACGGTGTATCTGGATGTGATAGAAGCAGATCCTGGCGTGAAAGGAAATACGGCCACCAACGCATTAAAAAATGCCATCGTAGAAACCGGAGCCCGCGTGATGGTTCCCCTGTTCATAGAGCCTGGAGATAAAATTAAAGTGAATACCGAAGATGGTTCTTATTTGGAAAGAGTAAAATAATATTTCAATAACAGAAGCAGGTTTTAGGTTCCGTATTCACAATATTCTGAATAGGTAATTTGAAACCTTTTTATTTATTTTTATGAAATTTCATCAGCCTCAAACCCTCCATTCCATTGCTGAAATCATTGGAGCACGATATATCGGCAGCAGCGATTTTCCGGTCTTCGGTACCAACGAAATTCACCGGGTAACGCCTGGAGATATCGTATTCGTAAACCATCCGAAATATTATGACAAAGCTCTAAATTCAGCTGCGACAGTTATTCTTATCGATAAGGAAGTGGAGTGTCCGGAAGGAAAAGCGTTGTTGATTTCAGATGATCCTTTCAGGGATTTTAATATCATTAATTTACATTTTACTAAACTGAATAACTTCCGTGAAGAACTTCATAATGTGGAAATTGGCGAAGGTAGTTTCATTCATCCGACCGCTGTGCTGGGCAATGATGTCAAAATAGGGAAAAACTGTCATATCTTTCCTCATGTAGTAATTGGCGACCGGACTGTTATTGGAGATGAAGTTATTATTCAGGCCAATACGGTGATTGGTGGTGATGCTTTTTATTACAGAAAAGTAAATGGTAATTTTGATCGTCTGGTTTCCGTCGGAAACGTTGTAATCGAAAATCAGGTGGAAATTGGTAACGGCTGCACGATTGACCGTGGAGTGACAGATTCCACTATCATTGGGGAAGGTTCGGTGCTGGACAATCAGATTCAGATCGGACACGATACCATTATCGGAAAAAAATGTCTGATTGCTTCCCAAACCGGTATCGCAGGCTGCTGCATTATCGAAGATGAAGTTACCA
>JAEYOX010000084.1 GCA_023411265.1 Bacteroidota bacterium
GGTGAAAATCCTCAGGTGCATAACCCAGTACTTTTTCCACATTTGGACTTACAAATTCCATTTCGGCAGTACGGGTATTAAAAATCACATAAAAATAATCGCCAAAATGAAACACATCCATATAACGGTTAATAACTTCTTTCTGTGAAAGGTCTATTTGTTCCACTATTGATCTTGGAATGTTTTCCCAAATATTTCGCAGTTTCTCTATCTTATCCATCAAAAAAAATGATTTATAACTTATAAATAGCTAGATGTAGCTATTTCTTTGTGAATATATTAAAATTATTTTTGTTAAAAACATTAACATAAAAATATTTACTATGAAAACAATGACAAAATTAGGATTAGTTGTAACCGTGTTTATGGCAACCACAATGTTTAACAATGTAATGGCACAGGATAAATACAGTTTTGCCATTTCATCACAGAAGTACACAGATGACTACTGTTATTACTTTGTTTCGGATCCGGTAAAAAACTGGGACAAAATGAGCGAGCAGGAACAGAAAGATTTTAACATCGAATTTAAATCCTCTGCCAAAAGACAAACAGGCGAAGACCTTGTAAAAGAATACCGTGTAGGTTTTTATCAGGGAGCTTCCCGATACAATTCTTTGGTAGAAGCCAAACAAGGAATCGAGAAATGGATAGAAGAAAAGGAAAAGATGGGAACTTCCGCCGGTAAAGAAATCAAAGTAATTAAAATAAACCTTTACAAATACAGATAAAAAAGCCTTGTCATTTCGAGCAGAACGAAGTGCAGTCGAGAAATCTATAAAACTTCCAACAACAATTAAAATTAAATATTATGAAACACATCACCACATTTATCTGCCTCGTAATGCTCATCATAGCCGGCACACAAAATGCACAGGCACAAACCAAAGAGGAAACCATTGAGTGGTTAAATATAAATGGAAATATACTTTTACAGGCAAAAATACGCCCATATACTGACAATACTGAGTTTACTTCAGATTTAATTGAAAGCAAATTAGATACTTTATTTTTAGAAGATAAAATATATGATAATGGGAATTTTAATCCTATTTTATATGACACATACGCTATTCCTTTTTCATCTATACTTTATCAGGATGCAAATAGTGTTGTTGTAAAAGACGAGGAAAATAAAAACTCAGAAAACAAGTACTTTGTTTTACAAACAAAAAAATATTTAAGGAATAGAAGAAATAAAAATGAAAGTGCGGGACATACAAGTAAAGAAACAGGATTTGTGAAAATTTATTTTCACAAAAATAATGAAGAAAACGCCAAACGTGTCCTCAGAGCCATTATGCACCTCGCCAAGCTAAGCGGTGCTAAAGAAAATAAACACCATTTTTAAACCTTTAAAACTTAGAAGTTATGAAACACATCATCACATTACTCTGCTTTGTATTGCTCATCATTGCAGGCACGCAAAACGCACAGGCACAGACGAAAGAGGAAACCATTGAGTGGATTAAAGAAAAACTGAAAAAATACGGTGCTTCTGAAGATAGAATTGTTACAGTCGTAAACGTAAGTCCTTGTGATATTAGTTATATAGTAAGAACTAACGACGGTACAGTATTTAAAACTTCCTTTAACCCAAGTTATACAAAATCGTGGGAACGTTGTGTTAGAAATAAGAGTTTGATTTGTGCAGACACAGAGATTATACGCCATGTTCGTGATAATGATCCCCCGGAATTTGATGACTCCATTTATATTAGTTATGGCGAGCCCGACATTCACGAGCGTATGATAAAAGCATTGTTACATTTGGCTACGTTTTGCGGTAAGAACGAAACATTTTAACTCTAAAAACTTAAGTATTATGAAAACGAAACTACTAACAATAATGTTGCTTGCCTTTGGAATAGGACAAGTAAATGCACAGTTTTCGTTTAGGAATATGAGTAATAAGTCATTAAATACTATAAAATCTGAAAATAATTTTTTTATTGGTGGCGATCAAGCAAATATCCGATTATTTCCAATTTTTGAAAAACATGCAGAACAATCCGAACTTGCGATTGAATTTTTCGAGGGAGACAAAGATCACCAACAATTTTTTCAAAACAATAATGTTTTGTACAACCCGAAATTAAAAAGTATGACATTAAATACAGAAGTCATTAATGATTATTTTGGAGGATTTCGTGTTGGTGTTGGATTTCAGATCAACAGTACCGTAGAAAATGATAATTTATCCGAAGAAGAGATTGATAAAAATAAGTTAGTTTCATCACTTCAGAACGGAGGTGGGAATATTTTTATAAACCTTAAATTTCCAATATTGGTTATTGGAGACGAAAATAGTGCTTTTGGATTAAAAAGTAATTTTTACCACAATACAGGTTTTGAACTAACCAAATTTAATGCGGCGGATGAAGATTTTATAATGACCAATATGAGCGGGATTGCTATCGGAGGTTTTGGAAAGGGTTATAAAGATGAGATTTATGTATTTGCACAGACTAAAGCGGGTTTTATCTATGGAAATTCCAAGTTTAGGAATATTCTTTCTGTTGATGAAAAAGCGGATAACATAATCCCTATAACCCATTTTGAATTAGGAATTAGTTTTTCCGATTTATATACGCTTAAAGTAGATATGTATCCGTTTGGAAGTTATATAAAAGATAATTTTCCAACGACTCTTTCGTTTATTATAACCCCTAAAAAATAATAATCAAACTATGAAAACAAAAATAATGATCACAACAGTACTATTACTGCTATTTAGCGTAACATCTTTTGCGCAAACCAAAGAAGAAACCATAGCGTGGATAAAAGAAAAACTGGAAAAACACGGAGGTGAAACAGATAAAGGTGAAAGAGTTGAAATTATTAATATTACCCCTTGCAATATTACCTATAAATTAACTTACCCTCATGGAAATTCTTCTATAATCGAGTTTAATCCAAGTTCATCAATTTGGGATGGAAAGACTTCAAGATCAGGACAAATTATTAAAAAATATTATAATTTCGAAGCAACTAATAGAGGAACCAAAACAATTTATATATCAGGGTTAAACATATATTCTAACGGCGTACCAGATATAGATCAGCGTATAGGAAAAGCCCTTAATCATCTGGCTACTTTTTGTCCTAAAAAACAAGAAACATTTTAATTAAAAATAAATCAAACCTTCTCAGATTTCAAAATCTTGAAAAGATTAAAAAAAAAATTTACAATAAGTTATATCAAAAAAATGTTTAATTTTAAGATAATTAACCTAAAATTTTAACGATATGGCAGTAAAGTACACACTTGTAGAAAAGGGAAATCCGTCTAACCCTACAGCACCAAAAAAATGGTACGCCAGTGCAAGAGCCGATGGTGAATTGAGCTTTCGCGAGCTAAGTAAAGAAATAGCACAAGGCAGCACCACCGTAAGCGACACCGATGTAATGGCAGTGCTAAATGACCTGATAAAAGTATTGGGCAGAAACCTAGAGAACGGAAAAATTGTTCGTTTTGGCGATTTTGGTTCGTTCCAGATCAGTATTTCCAGCGAAGGTGCCGATACCGAAAAAGAATTTCATCCAAAGCTTATCAAAAGTGCCAAGATCAACTTCCGCCCCGGTAAAGACCTGAAAGACGTTACCAAAACCGTAACTTTTGAAAAATACAAGAAGTAACCACAAAAACGTCTAAACGATTTCAGCAAAACGTTTAGACGTTTTTAGTAAAACCTTTATACCATTTTACTAAACAAACCAATGAAAAAATTAGTTCCTGTTTTATTCCTTCTGTTTATCGCCAATTTCGCTTTTTCACAAACAAAGGAAATCACAACAATGCGGAAACTAAAAATGAAGAACTAAACGTAGTTTTCATTATGCCTATCCGTACAAAAAACAGAGAGAAGATACTGAAAGCCATAGATTCCTATCAGACTACAGAATTTAAGCGCGATTTAGACAATGACACCAATCATTGATGCCATTCAAAAAAATATGAACAATGAAAATTGACCGACCATTCAACCAGTTAGAAAAAGAAGAATACTTGTATTTTATCGAAAAGCACAAGCAGTATTCCGATTTCAATACACTGGGATTGTATCGTTCGTTACTAGAAAACGAGCTACTTTCCCTTGAAGAATTAATAGAAGTCAGGGATTTTGCACATTCTTTCTTTCAAAAAACTTTTGATTTTCTTCAACTCAAAGATCCAAAAACATATATGGAAGTGGTTTCATTAGGAGAAGAAGAATTAACGGATCAGGAAAAGCAGGTTCTTTGGGAAACCGTCCGCAATAACCAAGAGAAAATCCTGAAAGAAAAACGCATCAAACACCGCAATTTCGGAATCTATTCCAAACATGAGTGCGGATTGCCGTATTGTTCTCTGAATGGTTTGATGGTCCGGCAAAATTCAATTCTTACAAGAAATGGTATATGTTTTCCTTCCGACCAAAACAAAGATGAAAAAATGAATAAAGCAAAGCGCCGGGATAAAGAACATCGCAATTTTAAACAAAACAAAGACCGTTTTGAAGAATAAATCCAAAACTATTTATGAAAAAACTTATCCTATTATTTTTCTTTATCAGTACGCAGCTTCAGGCACAGACCAAAAATACCGACAGTTTATTGCCGGTGAAAAAATATTTATTTGAACTGAAACAAACGGTAAATTCCGGTAAAATGAAAAAGTCGAAAATGATAAAGCTTGAACGCTTAATCCGTACAGGAATGACCCAAAGAGAGATTTTCACACGCAATATAAAACGAATGAAAAATAAGGAAGAAGCAGAAGAAATGATAAAGATGTTCAATTTTATTCTGCAATCGGCAATATTATATAAATCGGATGTTAAAAAAAATTATTCCGGATATTCGGAGGGTACTTTTCTGAATACCAATATTCCCCTTCTCATGCAAAAAATGGAATAAACCTCCACAAAATTAGTTATGAAAAAATCAATTTTAGTAATACTATTGCTCCTTATCGGAAATCTTACATTTTCTCAAACCCACAAAATTGTAAAACTGCTCAACGAACAACTGCAAAAAGAATACAACAAATATTATGACGAAGCAGACAAAGAACGTTTTGAACTTACACAACCCTACAAAATAGATGAAAAAGGTGTTTTGAGTTTCGTATTTTCTGAAAATGATAATCAATACAACGGAAAAACCACCTATTACAGAACAGTCCCAATTGATAAAATCATCCGTCTGGATAAAGATATGAACGTGATTTTTGTAACAGATGGCGAAGAGGCTTTGGAAGTTGTTACCACTTACGACAGCAAGGGAAATCTGATTAGGGAAAACAACTATCGGTCTTCAATATTCCAAACTGCCATACATAAAGAAAAACAAAACGAACGTTTCAGAAAAGCTTTAATCAAAGCGTTTAAAAAAACGGGCTATGCAATAGAAAGTGAATATTGGTGGGATTAAAAAGATATTACTTTTAATCACTAACTCATATAATTATCCTCCAATACCTTGATAATATCGCTTTCTCGGAAAAGAATTTTCCGTTCGAGCTTGATAAAAGGTATCAGGCCGTCATCTCTGTACTGTTGCAATGTCCGTTTGCTTATGTGTAACATTTGGCAAACCTGTTCGCTTGAAAGGTAAATTTCCCCTTTTAGTAAAGGGTTGAAATATTCCCTGATATACAGCAGTTCATTTTTGATGCCTACCACAGCTTCTAGCAGTGCAAGCATATCTTCGTTTGAATCTCCAATCTGTTTCATTTCTTTTGCTTTTTTAATGGTCGCTCTCCCTGCATAAGTAACTCCACTTCGGATAATCTAAAATACATCTTCCGATTGATTTGCGTTGCCCCAAGAACGCCTTTTAAAATACCTCGACATCACTAGACCACTTTTTAATGTTTCTTAGTTGAATCAGGCTGTCATTTTATACCTGTTCACGGGCTTCTTTCTATCAATTCCCTGATGGGCTTTGTAATGGTATTTTTCAATCCACTTTTTAATTCCTGTAAATAGATCAATACCTGATTCTGCTGGATTTAAATAGATGTGCTGATACTTTATCGTCCTCCAAAACCGCTCAATATAAATGTTGTCCAGCGCGCGCCCTTTGCCATCCATACTTATTTGGATGTGTTGGGCTTTGAGATACTCAACGTACTCTTTGCAGGTAAACTGGCTTCCCTGATCGCTGTTGAGGATGGAAGGTTTGCCATGGTCGCGAATCGCATCTTTCACTACCCTCAGAGAGGAATCGGCATCTAGCGAGTTACTGAGTCCCCAGCCAACGATGTAGCGGCTGTAAACATCTATAATTGCCGTTAAATACATAATCCCTTTGCCATTGGGATATAAGTGATGTCGATCTCCCACACTTGGTTGCTATGAGTTATGGCCAGATTCCGAAGCAAATAGGGGTGGATATATTCGTTCTTTTTCCATTGTGTTAAATGCCGGCGGGGATAGATCGGTTGGATGTTAGCCAGTCTCATCAACCGTCTTACACGCTCATATCCCGCAGTAATCCCCCTATCTTCCAACATGGATTGCATGGTCAGGACTCCAGCAGTGGGTTCCTCCAGGATATGTTTGTCCATGATCTCCATGATTTCCAGATTTTCTTGCGGTTCGCCTTTGGGCTCATAATATAATCCGGAACGGTTTATTTCCAGATTCTCACATTGTCTACGCACGCTCAGAGCGTGCTTGCGGTCAATTAAAAGTCTAGAATCGATCATAGACCTAATTTGGCTAAACTTTTTTTTAAAAAGTCTTTCTCCATCTGTAATTCTCCAATTTTGGAGTACAGCTTATCCACATCCACATGGTCATCAGACCTCGATGATTTGGTTTTCTGCTCAAATACAAGAGCTGAATTCTCTAAGAATTCCTGCTTCCATTGAGAGATCTGATTGGGGTGCAAATCAAACTTAACGGCCAGTTCAGACAGCGTGAGCCGCTCTTTCAATGCCTCCACGGCAACCTGTGCCTTGAAAGATGAATCGAATTTTCTTCTGCTTCTTTTCATAATTTTCACTTGATTAAAATTAAACTTTTTTTTCAATTAGTCAAGTGGTCCAAATTTGCGGGGGTATTATAGAGGATGCTATAAAAGAAAAAAGCCGAAACCGTGATTATATTTTAAAAGTATTAAAAGATTTTGGATTTCAGCCAGGGAAAACTTTTGATGAATTAGTGATGTTGTTTCCAGAATATGAAGTTTACAGAAAACAGTATGATAAAAAATACAGCCAAAGAAGTTGGGAGGGACCACCTTATTTACAAGATAGAAATGAAAAATACAGCTATGTTCATATTGGAATGGGTAAAGAAAACAAAACATTAGAGTATTTTATTGATATAAAAAAGTATGCAGGAGAAGGTTTTTTGAATTTGAAACAAGAACTTTATAAAAACATAAGTTCGGAATATTTTATTTCAAACAGTGATAATAATAAAATAGACATAAGTATTAAGAATTTTGATTTTGGTATAACAATTCAAGAAAATGAAAAATCTTATTTTTTTATAACACACATACCTGAAAAAAAACTTCTGAAAGTAAGGTTTTCTTTAGGTGGTTTTGAAGATCAGCTCTATTCTAGTCATAATGGAAAAAAAATAATTAACTAAGCGAATCTTTCTCTACAAAAGAAAATTTACAGAACATTGATAAAAGAACAAAAATTATGAAAACAAAATTACTTACCATAGTATTACTTGCCTTTGCTGGAATGGCTTGGGGGCAGGAAGAAAAAGTTATAACAGAAGGGAATTATTATTTTAACTATCCCGATATAACAGAGCTAAATAGTTTAACTTTTTGATTCTACATTAAAAAAGACTTTAAAACCAGATGATATTAAGCTGAAAGTTTCAGGTTCTAAATATAGAATTACAGTAACGAAAATTAAAAATAACAACGTTTATTTTGTATTTGGGAAATTTTCAGACACACTTGTTAATAATATGATAAATAAACCTGATTTTAGTATATCTGCCGATGGAGATTTAAAAGGATTTTTCAAACCAAAAGATGTTAATAAGAACGTTTCTAACAAGGTGGTTTATAATATGAAATTAGATGATTTTAAAGATAATACCAAAGTATTGTACCAACGCGTAGATTGGAGAGTTGGAGTATTCACAATTCCATATAAACTTCGGTTTAGCGATTTTACATTTGATGCCAATGTGAACATAGGGGTTAGTTTAGGAGGCAAAATAAGATTAAATAGAGAATTAGAAGAAAGCTTTGCTTTAGAACCTATTGTAGGATTTGGGTTAGCAAGTATTAAATTAGATGATGGAAATAGTTCAGCTCTTGAATCGACTAACGTAAGTGCTTTTACTATTAATACTGGTTTTCTTGTTCATATAACTAATAATATCAATATAGGTGTAACTTATGGTTTTGATAATATTAGTAAAAACGACCAAAATAATTATAATTGGAAGGGATCACAACATTTATTTTGAAACTTTAGACAACGACGTTACCGAAACCCAAACCCACTACGAAAAAAACGGCAATATCCTGAAAACAAAAACAGAACAAACTCATTTGTTTTCCACCGAAATCAATAAAGAAAGCTATCCCCAACGATTTATGAAACAAATGGCAAAAGCAATAGCAAAAGCAGGTTACGACATCGAATGCAGTTATTGAATTGGGTGCAGAAATCAAGATAAAAAAAATTTTATGAAAACAATCTTATTCTTGATGCTGATAATTAATATTCAGCTCATTGCGCAAACCAACAACAACAATAATTTCGACATTACAAAAACATATTTGTCCCAAATACAAGAAGCAGTAGATTACGCGCCTAATACGATGAATCAGAAAATAAACAAACTTAAGCATGTTATTGAGCAAGGCAAACATCAAAGGAATATCTTAGAAAAGCAACTCCAAAAAACAAAAAGTG
>JAEYOX010000117.1 GCA_023411265.1 Bacteroidota bacterium
ACTCTGATTCTTTTTCCGTTGACAATCAAATCGTTGCCTTCGATCTGGATTTCTCCTTTGAATCTGCCGTGCACGGAATCGTATTTCATCATGTACGCCATATACTCGGTATCGATAAGGTCGTTAATCCCAACGATTTCGATGTTGTCTCTTTCGAGCATTGCGTTGAACACTAAGCTTCCGATTCTTCCGAATCCGTTGATACCTACTTTAATTGTTGACATAATAATTAAAAAATTTTATAAATTGTTAAATAGTTTTATAAAGCCAGAATTTCCGATATTTTCAGAAGGTCTTTATCAATTTCGTTATGTTTTTTAATCGCTTCTTCGATGGGTGTAAAAGCAATTTTATTGGAGATCATCCCTGTCATTACTGCATTTTCTCCCTGCATCAGTCCTACAATGGCACCATATCCCAACCGGGAAGCCAGAACACGATCGGCACAACTGGGAGAACCGCCTCGTTGGATATGCCCTAAAACGGCAACACGAATATCAAATTCAGGAAATCCGTTTTTAGTGGCTTTGGCAATATCATAAATATTTCCAAGTTCTTCTCCTTCTGCTACGACTACAATACTTGCGGTCTTTCCTGCCTTTTCCGCTTTCTCAAAAGTGGCAAATAGGTCTTCAATAGAATCTTTTCTTTCGGGTATGAGAATATCAATCGCTCCGGTAGCAATTCCGCTATTCAGGGCAATAAATCCGGCATCTCTGCCCATCACTTCTACAAAAAAAACTCTGTTGTGAGAAGTTGCCGTATCGCGGATTTTATCGATGGCTTCCATAGCAGTATTCAGTGCGGTATCATAACCAATAGTCTGATCTGTGCCGAAAATATCATTATCTATAGTACCCGGCATTCCCATCACCCGGATTCCATACTCTTCGTAAAAAACTTTGGCACCACGAAAAGTCCCGTCGCCACCAATACAGATTAATGCATCAATACCTAAAGCCTTACAGTTTTCATAAGCTTTTTGACGACCGGATTTGGTCATGAATTCTTCGGACCGAGCAGATTTCAGAATGGTTCCGCCTCTGTTGATGATATTTTTCACAGAGCGCGGCCCCATTTTTAAAACATCATTTTGAATAAGCCCGTTAAAACCTTCCCTGATCCCATAACATTCCAGTCCGAAATAAGAAGCAGTTCGCACAACAGCACGCAGCGCAGCGTTCATACCGGGAGCATCTCCGCCGGAAGTAAGAACGCCTATTGTTTTAAGTGAAGAGTGCTCTGTCATAGTATTTCACAAAACAGCAAATTTACAAAAATAAAGGCAAACTTCGGGAGAAAATTGTCTTTCAAATCTTTGTAATGAGAAGTATCATGAATCTGTTCAAAATCCTCGAATCCGTTTTTCAGCAACCTGAATCCACCCAAAATTGTTATATTTGAGCATCAAAAATCTATACTATGAACCACACACCGGTGGAAGGTTTTTCAAAGCTCAGCAAGCAGGGAAAAATTGATTGGATCGTAAATGAATATCTGGAAGGAAAAGAGGAATATCAAAAAATTCTGAAACAATACTGGAACGAAGATCAACAATTGCAGAAACTGCATGAGGAGTTCTCAGAGAATACGATTTCTAACTTTTACATGCCTTACGGAATTGCTCCCAACTTCCTGATAGACGGAAAATTGGTGGCACTTCCCATGGCAGTGGAAGAAAGTTCAGTGGTGGCAGCAGCTTCTAAAGCGGCAAAATTCTGGCTGGATAAAGGCGGGTTCAAAACCACCATTATCAATACCAAAAAGCTTGGACATACCCATTTCATTATAGATGTAGAGCCGCATAAACTTCAGCATTTCTTCAATTTTAAACTGAAACAGAAACTTCTGGAGGCTACGGAAGATATTACCCGGAATATGCGCAACCGCGGCGGTGGAATTCTCAATATCCGGCTTATTGACAAAACTGCTGAGATGGAAAATTACTATCAACTTAAAGCGAGTTTTGATACGGTAGATTCTATGGGAGCGAATTTTATCAATTCCTGTCTGGAACAGTTCGGAAAAACCTTGAAAGAAGAAGTGGCGAATGATGAAGATTTCACTGCAGAAGAAAAAAACTCACTGCAGATTGTGATGAATATTCTTTCAAATTTCACTCCTGACTGTATTGTAAGAGCTGAAGTTTCCTGCAAGATAGACGAACTGAATGACGACAGCGGAATCTCCAACGAAGAATTTGCCACTAAATTTAAACGTGCTGTCACAATCGCTGAAATAGAACCTTACCGGGCTACTACCCACAATAAAGGAATTATGAACGGTGTGGATGCTGTTGTAATTGCTACCGGAAACGACTTCCGGGCAACTGAAGCATGCGCACATGCCTACGCTGCGAAAGACGGGAAATACACGTCACTCACCCATTGCACCATTGATGGAGGAGTTTTCAGATTCTGGATAGATTTGCCCATTTCTGTCGGCGTTGTAGGTGGCCTGACTAACCTTCATCCTCTGGTGAAATTTTCATTGGCTCTGCTTGGGAAACCTTCCGCACAGGAACTGATGAGTATTCTGGCGGTTTCCGGATTGGCGCAGAATTTTGCCGCATTGCGCTCATTGGTGACAACCGGAATTCAGAAAGGACATATGAAAATGCACTTGTTCAATATTCTGAATCAAATGGGGGCCACGGAAGAGGAAAAGCAACATTTCGTGAACTATTTTAAAGACAAAACAGTGAGCCATCATGAGGTGATAACGGAATTCAACAGGCTAAGATCAACCTCAAAAAGATAATTATGAAAATCATGATTGTGGCAGAAGGTTCAGAAGAAAACTTAGATTTGCTCTTGGTACTCGCCGATAAACTGAACATCGAGATTAGCAAACCATCACCCGGGCTTCGATCGAAATATACAGGTAAAAGAAATGAAGACCACAAAAATGCTTATCAAC
>JAEYOX010000006.1 GCA_023411265.1 Bacteroidota bacterium
ATGTTTGAGAACTTCGATTCTTATGGTACCGGAACCTTCCTTCCCAGCTGCTGGGTGAGGCTGATGCCTCCCACGGGAACAGCAGGAACACTGAGCATCAGCTCTACCTCTCCGGCTTCGGGTTTACGGAATATTTACCAGTTTACCTCTACCGCGAATGTTTCCGGTATTGCGGTGTTACCGGAGTTCAGCAATGTGAATGCCGGCACGCACTGGCTGAAGTTTAAGGCGAGAACCTCTTCCACGGCGCTTCCGGGTGCTCTTGAGGTAGGCTATGTCAGCGATGCGACCGACTGGGATTCCTTTGTGAGTTTACAGACTCTGGATATTATCAACACCACCTATAATGATAATTATTATACCGTTCAGATCCCTACCTGGATTCCTGCCACGGCGCGGATCGCCATTAAGAATCCCTCCGACGGTAAAGGATACTATTGGGATGATGTGAGTTGGGAGCCGGTGCCTACGTGTCTTCCTCCCACGAATTTTGTATATTCCAATATCACGTCTGCCACAGCAGATATTACCTGGACGGCACCTTCTACAGCGGTATTGAACTATAGTGTGTATTACAGTACCACCAATACCTCTCCGGATGCTACCACGGTTCCCTCTCATACGGTAACCGGCACTTCGGTGAGTTTATCGAATCTGGATCCCGGTACCAATTATTTTGTATGGGTGAGAGCCAACTGTAGCGCAACAGATCAGAGTGACTGGGTACAACTCCCTCTTTTAATGACGCAGTGTGCTCCGATGACGGATATGTATCAGAATTTTGATACCCATGCCACCGGAAGTATTGTGCCGAACTGTTGGGACAGAATCATCAGCGGAACCGGATCTCAGACGATCTCTACCACGACGCCGTTTTCAGCACCGAACAATATCTACCAGTACAGTTCTTCCGCGGCCAATGCTACGATCGTAGTCTTGCCGGAGTTCAGTAACATCAATGCCGGCACGCACTGGCTGAGATTCAAGGCGAGAGCTACTTCAGTAACTGCTGCCACCGCTCTGGAGGTAGGTTATGTAACGGATGCCACCAGTGCTTCTTCGTTTGTGTTGCTGCAGACCGTACCTATTCTGGAGACGTCTTATGGATTAGACTATAAAGTACAGGTTCCGACTTCGGTACCCGCCAATGCCCGTCTGGCCATCCGCAATCCGGGAGCTACTACAGCCAGTTACTACTGGGATGATGTGTACTGGGAGCCGACACCAAGTTGTCTGCCCCCTACGAACGTAGCTGTTGCCGGGGTAACCGCATATGAAGCTCAGGTAAGCTGGACAGCCCCTACTACGACGGTAGGCACAGGATATGATGTGTATATTGATACAGTAAATACACCTCCAACCGCAGCTACTGTTCCGACAGTAAGTTCTGCAACTTCCCCTGTTACGCTTCAGAACCTTACCCCTGCGACGACTTATTATGTATGGGTAAGATCCAACTGTGGAGCAGGAGATCTGAGTGAATGGATTCAGGTGCCGGTGAGCTTCCTGACCTCCTGTGCACCGGTTGCGACCCTGTTTGAAGATTTTGATTCTTATGGTACCGGAGCTTTCCTTCCCAGCTGCTGGGTGAGGCTGATGCCTACCACGGGAACTGCAGGTACACTGAGTATCAGTTCTACCACGCCTGCATCGGGCACAAGAAATGTCTACCAGTTAACCTCTGCCGCCAATGTATCAGGTATTGCGGTACTGCCTGAGTTCAGCAATGTGAATGCAGGCACGCACTGGTTGAGATTCAAGGCCAGAACTTCTTCCACGACGCTTCCGGGTGCTCTGGAAGTGGGGTATGTTACGGATGCAACCGACTGGGATTCCTTTGTGAACTTACAGACAGTGGATATCACCAATACTGCGTATGGCGCCAATTATTATACGGTAGTAATCCCAAGCTGGATTCCTGCTACCGCTCGTTTGGCCATTAAGAACCCTTCGGACGCAAAAGGGTATTACTGGGATGACGTGCACTGGGAAGCAATACCTACCTGTTTTGAACCTACAGCCCTTACGGTTACCGCTACCGGGCCGGATTCAGTATCTTTATCCTGGACTGCTTCTACGACGCCGCCTGCTAACGGATATGAAATCTACTACAGTACTTCCAATACGCCCCCAACTGCAACAACGGTTCCTCAGATAACCGGTGTGATGGGGACCACGGCTACGATTTCCGGATTGACACCTTCTACAGGATATTCTGTATGGATTAGATCCAACTGTGCTGCATCGGATCAAAGCCAATGGACTGCAGTTGCCGTCAATTTCAATACAGAATGTCAGCCCCCTGCGATCACAGGAACGACTGGTGAAACAGTTTGTCCTACAGGTGCAACGGCAACATTAACCGCAACGGCAGATGCCGGAGCTACCATTACCTGGTATGATGCTGCTACAGGAGGGAACGTAGTAGGAACCGGCGCAACTTTCACGACACCCGCATTGACGGCTACAACTGATTATTGGGTAAGTGCTTCCGTAGGAGCAACAGGTGCAGTAGGAAAACCAACGTATACTGCTTCGCCGAGTAGTGGAGCGGGAACCACTAATTTCGGGCTTGTTTTTGATGCTCATCAGCAGGTGACCATAGAATCCGTAACGATTTATCCTGTAAGTGCTACCGGGGCTACCGGGACTGTTGTTATTGATGTAATAGATGATGCAGGAAATATTGTCCAGACCGGGACTTTTAATGTTACAGGAGCCCCGACTACTGCTTTGGTGCCCCAGGTATTGAATTTAAATTTCGTGGTTCCGGCCGGCACCAATTATAAACTGCGGCCAGGAAGCAGAACCGGTATATCAGGATTGGCTTTTGATCCTGCTGCCAATGCGCCGGGTGGAAATTATGGATATCCTTTTTCTATTCCGGGTCTGGTGACTATTAATCATAGTACCTTAACATCGGCTCCAGCCAATACAGCACGACTGGATTTGTATTATTACTTCTATAACTGGCAGGTTTCTACTCTTTGTGAATCTCCAAGAACACAGGTAACTGCTACCTTAGATCCTGTTTGTCTCTCTACTGTGGAAGTAGAAGGGAAGGACAGTGTAAGGGTGTATCCAAACCCGTTCACGGATGTGATCCATATTTCAGATGCCAAGAATCTGAAATCCGTTACCGTAACGGATGCTTCAGGAAGAATGGTGAAAACCATTGCCAATCCGGGCGCACAGATTCACTTAGGTGAACTGAAATCCGGACTGTATCTTCTGAACCTTCGGTATGCAGACGGAAACACCAAAACGGTGAAAGTGATCAAAAGATAAAATCAGATTTTATCATTCTTTTAAGCGGCCTTCGGGCCGCTTTTTTTGTACTACACTACTTCTGTTGGTCAGCTTATTTTGTTAAACATTGGCGAATCTTTACTGATCGTTTATATTATGTTAAAAACCATCGTTTTTTATTAATTTTATCATAAACGAAAGCGGTTTTTTTTATATATTTGTTGATCATCAAAATTTTTAAACCTTTAATTATGAAGAATTTCTATGAAAAGGGGCGCTCGTACGCAGTGCGGCGCACCTATCTGAAAGGCCTTCTGCTTGCATTTTTCCTTCTGGGAATGGGAAATGTGAAGCTTGAAGCCCAAGTATGGACGATTAACTATTGTTCGAATCTGCCCTCCAGTACGCAGAGTAGTTCGTACGGACCGATGTATTCTACATCCAGTGCCAATGCTACCAACAGACTGGCCACGATTTATCCGGC
>JAEYOX010000070.1 GCA_023411265.1 Bacteroidota bacterium
GGTTTAAATTCGGATTGGAGTTTGAATTTCATCGTGCAAAATTACAAAAGAAAAAAGTTATTAAGTGTTCCTGGGTTTTTATAAAATTCTGAAATATTAATCATGAATGGTATAACTTCACAATATAGAAAAATAAATATTTTTGGTAAAAATTTAAAATATGAAAATCAGCTTAAAACTTCTGGGCATTTCGATTCTAATGCTATCAGGCTGCCAAAACAATACCAAAAGTCAAACTGAAACTACTTCCGAAAACAATGAAACCGTACTGGCAAATCCTGAAAGTGGATCAAGGAATACGGAGATTCCTGCCGCTTTTGAAGGGCAAACGAGAGTGCGGGGAGTAAAAACTTCTGCCTCGTATGATGTTCAGGTCATTACCTCCGGGCTTGGAAAACCCTGGGGAATTATCAATTTGCCGGACGGTAGATTTTTGATTACCGAAAAATCGGGATTCATGCATATCGTCTCGGCGGATGGAAAGTCTAAACACAAAATAGAAGGCTTTCCAAAAGTGGATGACAAAGGACAAGGAGGCATGCTGGATGTTGCTTTAGATCCTGATTTTCAAAACAACCGCATGATATATTGGGTTTTTTCGGAACCTGTTTCGAATGGAAATCATACAGCGGTAGCGAAAGGAAAATTATCTGCAGACGAACAAAAAGTTGAAAATCCGGTGGTTATTTTTAGGGCTATTCCAACCTATGACGGAGATAAACATTACGGAAGCAGAATTTTATTTGATAATGAAGGCAATTTATTTGTTACAACCGGAGAACGCTCAGATATGGCAACGCGTCATTTGGCACAAGACCAAAGTGGATATTTAGGAAAAATTCTTAAAATAAATAAAGACGGAAAAGCAGCTGCAGGTAATCCGGAAATTTCAGGTTGGAAACCAGAAATTTATGCAACAGGGATCAGAAGTCCGCAGGGAATTGCTTTCCATCCTGAAACCGGGGTATTATGGCAGGCGGAGATGGGGCCAAGAGGTGGAGATGAAATCAACATCATAAAACCCGGAACCAACTATGGCTGGCCTACAATCACTTATGGCGAAGAATACAGCGGAAGAACTATAGGCGAAGGAATAGGACAGAAGGACGGTTTAGAACAGCCCGTTTATTTCTGGGATCCTTCCGTATCGCCCAGCGGTATTGATTTTTATACTGGAAATATTGCAGAATGGAAAAATAACCTCATGGTTGCGTGCCTCAGCGGAAAAAAAATCATTCGCCTAGTTATTGAAAATGACAAGGTAACGGGGGAAGAATGGTTATTAGAAAACGAAAATGAAAGATTCAGAGATGTTTTGAACGGAAAGGATGGAAATCTCTATGGCATCACCGACAGTGGCAAGCTGTATAAGGTTTCTTCAAAATAGGTATCTTTGTGAGATAAAATATTTGAAATTTATGAAGAAATTATTATTAGCAGTTTCCATTTTCTCTTTAAGCTTTGCCCAAGCTCAAAACAGTGCCTATAGTGGTGAGGGAGATCTTCGATTGAATATTGGTGCGAATTTACAAAGCGGAGGAACAGGAATCATGGCCTCTTTGGATTATGGTTTGGGCGAAAGTTTTTCTGTTGGAGCACAAGCAGGTTACCTGCTGGGAGCAAAAGAAAACGTAATAGGGGATAAAATTTTGGCTGAACATCGGTTTGATGTAAAAGCCAGAGCCAGTGCCCACTTAGGTGCCGTTATCGGTCTTCCGGAAAATTTCGATATATATCCGGGACTGAACCTTGGTCTCAAGAATTTTGGTGGTCATGCCGGCGTTCGTTATTTCTTTGACAAAGGCTTCGGGATTTTTGCTGAGACTCAATTTCCTATCGCAAGATTCAACACCGATGCGACGGGTTACCGTTTATTGAACAACCAGTTTGCGTTTTTGGTTGGAGCATCTTTTGACCTAAACAGAAACCGTGCTGCTGCTGAATAATTTTCATTCTTAAACAACAAATCCCGGAAATTTCAGATCCGGGATTTTTTTATTGTTTTTCTATGCTTCTTTCAGTTTTACGGTAAAATGACGCAGAATTTCCGGTTCCCAAGTGATTTGATAGCCTTTTTTGATTTCATTTCTTCTTTCAAAAAGATTCTTTAATGCCACCGCAATGTAGTCCATATGGTTATTGGTATACGTACGACGCGGAATGGCCAAACGCAGAAGTTCCAGTTTCGGATATCGGTTTTCCCGAGTTTCGGGATCGCGGTCTGCCAAAAGCGTTCCGATTTCAACTCCCCGGATTCCGGCTTCTTTATACAGTTCCAATCCCAGGGTTTGTGCAGGAAATTCCTCTCTCGGAACATTGGGCAAGAATTTTAACGCATCAATGAAAACGGCATGTCCGCCGATCGGTTTCTGAACAGGAATTCCAAACTCCATCAGTTTATTTCCAAGATATTCAACCTGTGAAATTCTGCTTTCAAGATATTCCATTTCGGTAGCCTCATCCAAACCAACGGCCAGTGCCGCCATATCTCTTCCTGCCAATCCGCCATACGTGATGAAACCTTCATAAATAATAGTGAAATTGGATGCTTTTTGGAAAACTGCTTCGTTATTCAGCGCAATAAATCCACCGATGTTCACCAGACCGTCTTTTTTGGAACTCATCGTCATTCCTTCTCCGTAAGAAAAAATTTCGCGACAAATTTCTTTGATACTTCGATGCTGTTGTCCTTCTTCTCTTTGTTTAATGAAATAGGCGTTTTCTGCATATCTGGCGCTGTCGAAATAAATTGGAATTCCGTAGCGATCAGAAAGTTCTTTTACGTCTTTGATGTTCTGCAGAGAAACAGGCTGTCCACCGGAAGTATTGCAGGTAATTGTGATGAGACAGAAAGGAATTTTATCCTTTGGATAGGTTTGATAAACTTTCTCCAGTTTTACCAGATCGATATTTCCTTTAAAAGGGTGAAGGTTTTCAATATCGAATGCCTCGTCAATTGTACAATCTATTGCGTGTGCTTTTCTTATTTCGATGTGACCTTTAGTAGTATCAAAGTGCGAATTACCGGGAATCACATCGCCATCTTTTACCAAAACAGAAAAAAGGACGTTTTCTGCAGCTCTTCCCTGATGAGTGGGCAGTAGAAATGGGAAACCGGTAATTTTCTGTACGGTATTGTGAAGTGCTTCAAAAGAACGGGAGCCGGCGTAGCTTTCGTCGCCGGTCATCAGTGCAGCCCATTGTCTGTCACTCATGGCACCAGTACCGCTGTCGGTAAGTAGATCTACAAATACTTGTGATGATTTTAAATTAAAAAGATTGAAATTTGCTTTTTTCAGCCATTCTTCTCTTTCTTCTTTAGTGGATTGCCGAATTTCTTCGATCATTTTTATTCTGTAAGGTTCAGCGTAAGGTAAGTTCATTTTTGTTTTTATTACTGTATATAAATTGGTGATAATTAAACTAATAATCAGCTTATTCCGAATGTTTTGAAAGGTTTTTATCTAAATGAAATCCTGCCACGCCACCGCTCACGGCAAATTTCATAGCTGCAGCAGCACTCATCCCGATAATAGGCTCTGTATTTTCTATTTTGGTGACAATCACCCACCCTGAAATGGCGTAGGAATGCGGAAGATAGACCGCAACATTTTCATTTTTGTTCACTTCCGACATGTTTTGTTGGGTCAGGAAACCAATTCTCCATATTTCGGGATGTTCGTTGGTCTTTACCCAAACCGGATGGTTGAATTTCTTTTTATCGCCAACAAAGGACGACATTACATCTTTAGTAGGTGTATATATGTGTTTGATGCCTGGCGTTTTTTCCAAAAGAAAATCGATTCTGTCCAGAAGAAGTCTTCCTAAAATAAATTTATTTCCTAAAAATCCAAGAAAAGCGGTTAACGTAATCACAGAAATGAAAACCAATCCCGGATACTGATGCGAAATAGAAGGGAAGAGATTGTCAATGGAAGAAATAATGTACCAAATGACGAAAACCGTAAGCCCGAATGGACCGATAATCATCAATCCCTGAAAAAAAGATTTGAGAAAAAATCCCGGGAAATCTCTCTTTCTTTTTACATTGGCCGGCAGCCAGCTTTGTTTATCCGTGAATGGTTTCTCGTGTTCCATAGCTTGAGATAATTTTTGCCTCGTATTCTAGCCATTGTTCCCAGCGTTGGTTCACTTTTTCGGGATCGCCAAGCTGACGTGCAAATCCAATGAATGTGGTATAATGATTCGCTTCGGAAATCATCAGCTCACGGTAAAAAGTTTTCAGTTCCTCATCTTTTATGTTTTCTGTCAGCACTCGGAAGCGTTCGCAGCTTCGGGCTTCTATCATGGCTGCAAAAAGCATTTTATCGATAATTAGATCTTCACGGCTCCCCTGAATGATAAATTTGGCCAGATCATTCACATAATCGTCTTTCCTCGCTCGGCCCAGTTGATAGCCACGTTTTTTAATAATCTCATGTACCTGCTGAAAATGATCTAGTTCTTCCTGAGCAATGGCCAGAAGTTCGGAAACAATTTCGGGATATTCCGGCAACATTGTGATGAGCGTGATAGAATTGGTGGCCGCTTTCTGCTCGCACCAAGCATGATCTGTCAGAATCTCAGGAAGATTTGATTCTGCGATATTCGCCCATCGGGGATCAGTCGGGAGTTTCAATTTAAACATCTTTTCATGTATTTTTTGTAAATTTAAGGTTTATCGCTGACAAATTTTCTTTTCAAAATTATAACTTATCATTTATATCATTTACACGAAATCATAAAACCGTGATACTTTGGCATTTAAGTTGGAAATTCCCTTTCATCAATTAATTCACTATTTAAAAAATAAATTATGGGAACTATACTAAAAAGAAAATCCGAAAAGCTATTGTTGCTAACGATTATGCTGCTTTCTAGTATTGCAGCTTTTTCACAGGACAGTATTTCCATCACGGAAACGACTACAACCAGCACCACTACAGAAGAATGGATGACCAATCCGCTGTATTGGGTGATAGGTGCATTGCTATTAATTGTTCTGATCGCATTCATCGTAAGAAGCAACAGCAGCAAGAGGGATTAGAAAATCTTTATTCATGTATTAAACCGTTGGAATTAATTTTCAGCGGTTTTTTGTTTTAGATATTCTAAAGTTTTCCATCCATATTGATCCATTTTTTTAAGAAATTCTGCAAGACCAATAGCCAATATGATATTCACGGTATACATGATAACTAGCAAAACTCCCCAATGCATCCTTTCTTGTAGCGGAACTACCAGAAAATAGATGAGAGAAGAACTCATTCCTTGGGCAAAATAGTAGAAAATGGCATTTCTTCCAATATAATTTATAAAATTATCCTTCTTGATTTTCCATCTGTTATACAAGATGAATAGGGTTGCTAAAGATAATAAAGACCATATCACATATGGAATTTTCGGTGGGAATTTCTGCTTGTTCATCCTGTAAAAAATGTCACTTCCATAATTCCAGAACATTCCTATCAACAGAAGGGCGATCCCAGCATAGATCACCGGAATAGTTTTCGTTGGAATTTTTTTTCCTTTTATAGTATGGGCAACTAAGAAAACGCCTAAATAAACAACGGTATATCCTGCCTGACCTGAAGGATAATAATGCGGGAAGAAATGAAAAAGAATTATCAGTGCAAGGCAGATGCCGATGAACCAGTGAATATGTTTCGGAAAAAATTTCAGGATCAGAACACCAAAAACGGTCATGATGAAATAAACCTTTAGATACCAGAAACTTCCCATTACAACAGGGAAAGTATCCGCATTGGTATAGTTATGAAGGTACCAGTTGCCCAAGTTTTGCCATTGTGGAATATCCGAAATATTTTGTGGTACATATTTGCTGCCAAAGGTGGAATAGAAGTTTTTCATCTCCTCTATTCCGAAAAAATGAAGCCCGAAAACTTTAAATATATAATCCATGAAAAACAGAAATGTAACAAAAATCATATAGGTAATCTGTAATTTCAATAATCTGTAAAATGTTTTCTCAACATTATTGCCGGAAGTGAGTCCGCTCAGGGCATAAAATAGTGGTACATCAATCAGCAGCGAAAGTACCCGCATTTCCGCCGGAACATAGAACTGTCCACTCCAGAATACAGTGTGAATAAAAATAATGGAAAGGGTAGCAATACCCTTGGCGAAATCAATGTAAAGGTCTCTTTTCATATAATCAACTTATTCAGAATCAAATTTAAAATAAAAAATACACCCAACCCTTTGAATTATAGAAATATTTTGTACTTTTGCCCACTCAAATATTTATTAACAATCTAAAAATTATAAGCAATGTTTGCAATTGTAGAGATAGCAGGGCTTCAATACAAAGTTGAGCAAGACCAGAAGTTGTTTGTAAACCGTCTGAAAGGAGACAAAGGATCGAAAGTTTCTTTCGATAAAGTTCTTCTTACTGTGAACGGGTCTACAACTGTTGGCGCCCCGGCTGTAAGCGGTATCACTGTTGATGCTGAAATCCTAGATCATGTAAAAGCTGACAAGGTAATTGTCTTCAAAAAGAAACGCAGAAAAGGATACGAGAAAAAGAATGGTCACAGACAATCTTTAACTCAGATTGTTATTACCGGAATCACTGGTTTCGATAATAACAAGAAAGAAAAGAAAGCCGCTCCAAAGGCTAAAAAAGAAGCAGCAGCTGAACCTGCAGCTACAGAAACCACAAAAGACAGCAACAACGCTGAATAATTATAAACCAAAAAACCTTAAAATAAAATGGCACACAAAAAAGGAGTTGGTAGTTCCAAAAACGGTAGAGAATCGCATTCCAAGAGACTGGGAGTAAAGATTTTCGGAGGACAAGAAGCTATTGCCGGTAACATCATTGTAAGACAAAGAGGTACGCAACACCACCCGGGTGAAAACGTGGGAATGGGTAAAGACCACACTTTGCACGCATTAGTTGACGGTAAAGTAGTTTTCAGAAAGAAAGCAAACAACAGATCTTTCGTATCTGTAGAGCCTAACGCATAAATAAAACGTTAGCATAACATTGAAATCCTGACTTTTCGAGTCAGGATTTTTTATTTGGAATTCGCTTCCATTTCTTTTTTCTCCGCAGGTCCAAGTCCGATAAGGGTCTTCTTCAAGCCATCTTCAATTCCTTTCCAGAACAAATTGAAAAATGAACGTGAAGGGTCGCGTTGCGCTTTTACTTCTACAGAATCAGGAAAATCTTTTGAGTCCGATTTTACAAAAATATTTACGATTGCGGAAAGGAACTTCTTTTTTTCACCTGATTCTTTCAGCAGTTCCACCTTCAGCTCTTCGTGCTTGATCTGCATCCCTCCCTGAATTCCCATTTTATCTCCATTAAGATCAAAATTTAAAGCATCAATTGTTCCGGCGGCACGAACTTTCAGATATGGTACTATAAAGGCATTGATGCGTTCTGCCGACAGTTCATTAATATTACCTTTAATCTGAAACCGGTCAGTTTTGCTGGCAGTATCCATCTCCCATGCAACATTCATCGGTGAAGAATCCATAAAACTGCATTGGATGCGAATCGGAATTTTGGTATTTCCCTTTCGCTTCCCAGAATTGATATTTTGTGCCGTCATATTAAAATTTCCAAAAGTCAGTTTTCCGGGACCCTCACTTTTTTCCGTGTCTTCTTCATATTCCAACAGAGCATTTCTCAACTCCAGTTTCTGGACGGTGAAAGGAAACGAAATCCGGCGCAAAAGTTCAGAATACATCGGCTTTACAGAAGAATCATCTTTAGGAATTTTGCTGCGGAATATATTTGCATGAGCCGTTTGAATGGTGATTTGGTCTGCATTGAAGAACTTATCTTTTGAAAACAAATTCCACTTGCCTCGTAGTGAAATTTGTGGTGCTTTCAGTGTATAAAGATCTTTTTCTGTGGGTATCATGCGTATAAATTGACTCCTTGAGACCGTTGGAATCATACTGAAATCCTTCATTTGGATAGTGGAAGAATTTAGTTTTATATTATTTGTTTTGATATTGTAAAACTTTGTTTTGTAATGTAAGTTTCGTGCGGTGACGGAATAATTTGTGGGAGTAAAAGCCAATTGCTCGTTTTGCGAAATTTTCAAGCCGGTTACATTGGCATTCAGGCCTACTAAGGATAGAGGTTTTCCTTTATTTATATAACTAAATTCAGAATTATTAACTTCGATGTTGTCGATTTTCACCGGAAAATGAATATTGGAAACCCGTGTTTTTTTAGGCTGCGGATCGGTTGCTGCTTGCAAAACTCCCTTCGCTCCGCTCAATGTGACGTTTTCGATATCTAAATGAAGTTTGTCGTTTTTGAAATTCCAGTCGTTTATTATGAAGCTCAACTCACTGCCAGTAAATCCAATGGAAGATCTTTGTATGTTTTTAGGTGAAGACTGAACAGAAATCCGGTTGAATTTTCCGCTTTTCGGCGTCAGGGAAAATGATCCGATTTTTCCTTTCTGATGATCGGCAGTAAATGAAATGTTTTGCCCGGAAATTTTGAAATCGGCATACGCAAACGGAATTGTTTTCTTCGATGTTTCCTGATCGAGAATAAATTTATTGATACTCAGATTGAGTTTTTCCGACGCAAAAGTGGTTTCTCCGGTGGTTTTTTTTATTTCAATTCTGGCATTATTCAAAGCAATATTATCGAGATGCAGATCGGGAGATTTTCCTTTTTTCTTCCTTTTAACTGCAGCCGTGGAAGTGTACATCAGAATTTCTGGCTGTTCCAGAGTGAAATTGGCCATCGAAATGATATTTTTATCTAGCTGAATATCCGTAAAGTGTACTTCTTTGGAAATAATCTGTAACATATTTCTCCTTTCAGGGAAGGATTTTTCAAATTCTTCAGGCGAGATTTGCGGCATCAACCGGAATTCACCAATTACCATTTTACCTTTCTCTGTTTTGATGCTTTGTGCCGACGCAATATACACATCATCAGGCTGATAAAGGAATTCTTCGCTTTGAATATCATAATGATCGAAAGCTATCGGCAGCACACTTTCAATGGATTTCTCCGTCATGCGTATATTTTGAACGTCCAGTTTCAGTTGCTTTACTGAAAGGAGCTTTCTGCCTTCTGCTGTGAAAAGTTGAATATTGCCATCCACAATACGAATGTTATTCAGCAAATCCGGCGTATTCTGCTGCTCTGAATCGGGTTTTGGCTGGGCTAGAATAATTTGAAGGTCGGGCTTTTCCAGCAAAAGGTCGTTAAAATAGAACTCTTTTTTAAATACTGCGCGAAAGATCCCCAACCTGCTGATTTTCAGATTGTCTATTTTTCCTTTTATTCGGACAATTTGCTGATTTTGCGGATCTTTAGTTTCTACCGAAATAGCTTTTGCAATGGCTGTTCCGGTAATCAGGCTGACTTGCAGTGATTGATACGACACCGCATAATTACTGTTTTTTTTAATGATTTCAGGTAGCTTGTGTTGTAGCCAAAAGTGAAGAGCGAGATTAGCAGCAATCCCTGCAAACAATATAATTGCCAGAGCAATGGCACCTTTTTTTGCCAATCTTTTATTCATCAGAAAAATATTATCTAAAGATATGGAAAAAACGGGCGCAATCTTTTTGCAAGATATTCTGAAATATTTGCTGAATTTCTGTGGGAATTAAACCTGAAAAGGAAAATTATGAAACTTCCAACTCTACTACATAGCCCTCATGAGTTCTCATATTGATGAAATTGCCGCCTTCAAAATAAAGATACTGACCTTTAATTCCTGCCAATTTTCCTTCAAATTCGGGGTTTTTGTCCATTGTAAAAATGTTGATCGCGGCCGGTGCTTCATAAGGGAAATCCAATCGCGTCACTTCGCCTTCCATAGAATAGAAATTTTTAAATTCCTCCGGAAAATAGTGTGCGATTTTATTGCGGAAATCTACCAGATCCAGATCGTCTTCAAAATCGTCCTGTAGCATTTTTTTATAATTGGTTTTATCCGGAAGATGCTGTTTCAGTGCGACTTCTATCATTCCGGCTTCATAGCGATTGTTGGTTTTGGCAATAGGCAGCGCAAAAGTAGCTCCCTGATCTATCCATCTCGTGGGAAGCTGATTAATTCGCGTTACGCCTACTTTCACGTCTCCGGTATAGGCGAGATATACTACGTGGGGAACCAGTTGAATTTCTTGTTCCACTTCCAGATCCCGCTCCGCAATTCCGAGATGCGCAGTGGAAAGTTCAGGACGGATAATGGTGTCGCTGGCAAAAGGACTTTCAAAGAAACATTTTTTGCAGAATCCCATCCGGTACACTTTCTCATCATTTCCGCAGCATACGCACTGAAAACCTATAAGCCTGAATTTCATTTTTTTTCCGATGAGTTGGTTCAGGTTAAGCAAATCATTGGAAAAGTTCATATAATATTGAATTGGAGTATCATTAATGGTGCTCATTTTCAGCACCTGTCCCTGGAATTTCATTCTGAATTTTTCGTAAAAATAAGGAATTATTTTCCTCCTTCTATTTTATACCTTTGTGGATGCAAATAAATCTCTCATGACGTATCTCATCACCGGAGCCAGCGGTTTCATCGGTTCTCACTTAGCGCAGCACCTTTTAGAAAACGGACACTCTGTCATTAATGTTGACAATTTTGACAACTTTTATGATTACCGAATAAAAATCCGAAATACGCTGGAATCTTTACGGCTCCCGACCGACTTTTCTTTTTCTGAAAAGGAAACGGATATCAACGAACTGGCAGCCATAACAAGTTCTGAGCGTTACAAATTATATTATCAGGATATCAGAGAGATTGCCGAGTTGAAATCCGTGTTTGATGGACACGCCGTTGATATGGTGATTCATCTGGCTGCTTTGGCAGGAGTTCGGCCTTCCATTGACAGGCCTTTGGAATATGAGGAAGTAAACATTCGGGGAACAATGAATCTTTGGGAATTATGCAGAGATTTTAAAATTCAAAAATTTATTTGTGCTTCCTCCTCCAGTGTTTATGGCAACAACGAAAAAATTCCTTTTTCGGAAACCGATCCGGTGAATCATCCTATTTCACCGTATGCTGCGACCAAAAAATGTGTAGAAACCCTTGGCCATGTTTATCACCATTTGTATTCATTAGATATGATACAACTTCGTTTTTTCACAGTGTATGGCCCCAGGCAAAGGCCTGATCTCGCGATTCATAAATTTTCAAAAATGATTTTTGAAAACAAAGAAATTCCATTCTATGGAGATGGTACCACTTCCCGGGATTATACTTATATTGATGATATTATTGACGGAATCATAAAAAGTATTGAATACCTGCAAACCCATCATGAAGTGTATGAAATTCTCAATTTGGGAGAAAATCAGGTGATTCGGTTGGATGAAATGGTAAATACCATCGAAAAGGCATTAGGAAAAAAGGCAAAGAAAAACCTCCTTCCATTACAGGCAGGAGATGTGATGAAAACCCATGCGAATATTGATAAAGCTAAAGCGATGATCAACTATCAACCAATAGTAAACTTCCAAAATGGCATAAAAAGTTTTGTGGAATGGTTTTTGAAAAATTGAGCCCGACCTTCGCATGCACAACTGAATAATAAAAGCTTATTTAGTCTTTTAACATCGAAATCAAGAAAGTTTTACGATAACACAAAATCAAGAAAAAAGAATCGCAGCAGATGTTTCAAAAAGATTGAAAATCAGTAGGAAAAAGCTTTGATTTTTCAGCTAATTTTATACTTTTGCAGGGAAAATAAAAACACTAAAAATATGTACTGGACATTAGAATTAGCTTCCTATTTGAGCGATGCTCCATGGCCGATGACAAAGGCGGAACTTATTGATTATGCCATCAGAACAGGCGCGCCCATGGAAGTAGTTGAAAACCTTCAGGCAATCGAAGATGAAGGTGAGATCTATGAATCCATAGAAGAAGTTTGGAGCGACTATCCAACAGATGAAGATTTCCTCTGGAACGAGGACGAATATTAATTTTAGCACTGGCGGGGGCATAGCCTATCTGCCTTTTTTTAACCAATCCAAAGCAGCCGGCAGCCCGCTGCAATCAAAAAACAAGACATGAGTGTTTTAGACAAAATTCTAAAAGGTTTCTTAGGCGATAAAAATGCCAACGATCTGAAAGAAGTAAAAAAAGTAGTAACCAAAATAAAAGCGGTAGAGGAAAATATCCGCCAGCTCAGTGATGATGAATTACGAGAGAAAACTGCGGAATTCAAGGAAAAAATTAAAAGTGCTTCTGCTTCCATCACTTCCGAAATCGAACAAACCCGGGAACAGATTCAGAACACTCCCAATATTGATGAAAAGGAGGCGCTCTTTCAACGGATCGATTCCCTGAACAAAGAAGCTTACGAAACAGAAGAAAAAGTACTTAATGAAATCCTTCCCGAAGCTTTTTCACTCATTAAAGAGACTGCAAGAAGGTGGGCAGAGAATGGAGAAATCCGTGTGAAAGCTACCGATTGGGATCGTGAACTTGCAGCAAATAAAGATTTTGTAAAAATAGAAGGAGACCAAGCGGTTTGGAAAAACTCATGGAATGCGCACGGAACAGAAATCGTTTGGGATATGGTGCATTACGACGTTCAATACATAGGAGGGGTAGTGCTTCATAGTGGTAAGATTGCAGAAATGGCGACCGGTGAAGGTAAAACGCTGGTGGGAACGCTTCCGATTTACCTCAATGCGCTTCCAGGTCGTGGAGTTCATGTGGTTACAGTAAATGATTATCTTGCTAAAAGAGATTCCGCGTGGATGGGTCCTTTATATCAGTTTCATGGCCTTTCTATTGATTGTATAGATAATCATCAGCCCAATTCCGACGGCAGAAGAAAGGCTTATAATTCCGACATTACTTACGGAACTAATAACGAATTCGGATTTGATTATCTGAGAGATAACATGGTCACATCTCCTACAGAACTCGTTCAGAAAGAACTGAACTTCGCAATTGTAGATGAGGTGGATTCCGTATTGATTGACGATGCCAGAACACCGCTGATTATTTCCGGGCCTGTTCCTCAAGGCGACCGTCAGGAATATGATGTTTTAAAACCATCGGTAGACCGAATTGTGAGTGTACAGAAACAGACAGTTTCTCAGATTTTTAATGAAGCTAAAAAATTAATTGCAGCAGGAAATACCAAAGAAGGAGGGTTCAAACTGCTCCAGGCATACAGAGGTTTGCCCAAATCCAGACCTTTAATTAAATTCCTTTCGGAGACAGGAAACAAGGCACTTCTTCAGAAAACCGAGGCACAGTACATGGCGGATAACAACCGTGAAATGCCAAAGGTAGATAAAGATCTTTATTTTGTGATTGATGAAAAAAACAATCAGATTGACCTTACCGATAAAGGCGTTGAATACATGTCTGCCGGCGATGGTGATAAAGATTTTTTCATATTACAGGATATTGCTACCGAAATAGCAGATCTGGAAGCGAAAAATTTGTCAAAAGAAGAAGAATTTGCAGCGAAAGAAGAACTCTTCAGAGAGTTTGCAGTAAAGTCCGAAAGAGTTCATACGCTGAACCAACTCTTAAAAGCATACACTCTTTTTGAAAAAGATGATGAATATGTGGTTATTGACGGCGAAGTAAAGATTGTAGATGAGCAAACCGGTCGTATTATGGAAGGCAGAAGATATTCTGATGGATTGCATCAGGCGATTGAAGCCAAAGAAAATGTAAAAATAGAAGCCGCCACACAAACTTTTGCTACAGTTACACTTCAGAATTATTTCCGAATGTATAACAAGCTTGCCGGGATGACGGGAACTGCAGAAACAGAAGCAGGAGAATTCTGGCAGATTTACAAATTAGATGTTGTCGTAATTCCTACCAACCGGCCAATACAAAGAGATGATCGCCAGGATCTTGTGTTTAAAACAAACCGAGAAAAATACAATGCCGTTATTGAGGAAATAGAACGTCTTACTTCGGCCGGAAGACCCGTTTTAGTTGGAACCACTTCCGTGGAAATTTCTCAGCTCCTTTCCAAAGCGATGCAACTCAGAAAAATCCCTCATCAGGTTCTGAATGCAAAACTTCATAAAAAAGAAGCAGAAATTGTGGCAGAAGCCGGACGTCCGGGACAAGTAACCATTGCTACCAATATGGCGGGGCGTGGTACCGATATCAAACTGCGCGAGGGTGTAAAAGAAGCAGGAGGATTGGCCATTATCGGAACAGAGAGGCACGATTCCCGACGTGTTGACAGGCAGCTGAGAGGACGGGCTGGTAGACAGGGAGATCCCGGGAGTTCACAATTCTATGTTTCATTGGAAGATAATCTGATGAGGCTTTTCGGCTCAGAGAAAATTGCCAAAATGATGGATAGGATGGGACACAAGGAAGGAGAAGTGATTCAACATTCTATGATTACAAAATCCATCGAAAGAGCCCAGAAGAAAGTGGAGGAAAACAATTTCGGAATCCGAAAAAGATTGTTGGAGTATGATGACGTGATGAATAAGCAGCGAGATGTAATTTATAAGAGACGAAAAAACGCACTCTTCGGTGATCACCTGAAATATGACATCTCAAACATGATATATGATGTGGCACATTCTATAGTAGCAAAAGCCAAGGCAGATGGAAATTACAAGGATTTTGAGTATGAAATCATTAAAAATTTCACAATGGATGCTCCCGTTTCTGAAAACGAATTTAAGAGCACTCAAATTCCGGAGCTTACCAACATTCTTTTCAAAGCCGCTGAAGAAGATTATAAAAACAGACTGGAACTAATGAAGGAAAAATCTTTTCCTATCATTGAAAATGTTTATCAGAACCAAGGTTCCATGTTCAAAATGATTCAGGTTCCATTTACTGATGGCACTCGTACCATGACTATAGTTGCTGACCTTCATAAAGCTTATGAAACCAAGTGCCAAAGTCTGATAGACGATTTTGAAAAAAACATTACCTTGTCTATTATTGATGAAAACTGGAAACTGCATCTGCGCGAAATGGATGATCTTCGGAGGTCTTCTCAGGGGGCAGTTTACGAGCAAAAAGATCCATTGGTTATTTACAAGCAGGAATCTTTCTATCTCTTCAGTGAAATGGTAGATAAAGTAAATAAAGAAACGGTTTCCTTCCTGTTTAAAGGAGAAATTCCATCGTAATAGAGATGCCTTACATACTAATCCGTTTGATACTTCAAGCGGATTTTTTATTTTTACCTAGTTAATGTTCAAATGAAGATGACTATTCTGAACCCAAAACTGTAAAATATGTTAACCGAAATTGCATTGGGAATCGACATTGGTGGCACTACAACCAAATGGGGACTGGTGAACCGAAATGGAAAAATCCTAGAGAAAGGAAGCCTGCCCACAGGAAATTATGAAACGGTGGAAGGATTTACTAATGCACTCGAAGGCATCATTTCGTCCATAATTCAAAGATGTGACGACCATCAGTTCTGCGGCATCGGAATAGGAGCACCGAATGGAAATTATTATACAGGAACCATAGAAAATGCGCCCAACCTGAAGTGGAAAGGTAGTATTCCTTTAGCCAGAATCCTGACTGAAAAACTTGGTATTCCCTGTACAATAACGAATGATGCCAATGCCGCCGCTGTAGGTGAAATGAAATACGGAGCCGCCAAGAACATGAATGATTTCATCATGATTACTTTGGGAACAGGCGTGGGAAGCGGAATAGTCTGCGGCGGAAAATTAATTTACGGACATGACGGCTTCGCCGGAGAACTCGGGCATACCATCGTAAAACCAGGTGGCAGGAAACACTGGAGTACAGATTCTGAAGGTTCATTGGAAGCCTATGCATCCGCAACTGGTATTGCGATTACAGCAAAAAAAATGCGTGCGGAATTTCCCAACAGTTTGCTCAATCAGTATCCTGAAACCGAAATAAATTCTAAAACCGTTTATGATTGTGCCATGAAAAATGATGCGGTGGCCATAGAAGTATTTCGATATACAGGCCAGAAACTGGGAGAAGCGTTTGCCAATTTCGTAATGTTTTCTTCTCCCGAAGCGATTCTGCTTTTCGGTGGCGTTACAAAAGCAGGAGATTTCCTGCTCCAGCCTGCAAAATTTCATATGGACCGCAATCTCCTTCCGTGTTCACGCGGGAAGATAGAATTAATACTCAGCGAACTTCCTGAAGCGGATGCTGCTATTTTAGGGGCAAGTGCTTTGGTTTGGGAAGAGGATTTCTGTTAATTTATTTATCAAATCATCTTCTCGGGTTTCACCCATTCATCGAACTGTTCTGCGGTCAGCAATCCCAGATTAATAGCTTCTTCGCGCAGTGTTGTTCCGTTTTTGTGTGCTGTTTTTGCAATGGTAGCGGCATTTTCATATCCGATATGAGGATTGAGCGCAGTGACAAGCATGAGAGATTTCTCAACCAGTTCCCTGATTCTTGGTTTATTGGCTTCAATTCCCACAGCGCAATGATCATTAAAAGAAATACAGGCATCTGCAAGTAAAGTAGCCGATTGCAGGAAATTGTAAATCATAACAGGTTTAAAAACATTCAGCTCAAAATTTCCCTGAGTTCCGGCAAAAGAAATCGTCGTATCATTTCCTAAAACCTGTGCACACACCATCGTTAAAGCTTCGCTTTGTGTAGGATTTACTTTTCCGGGCATGATAGACGAGCCGGGTTCATTCTCAGGAATAAAAATTTCACCAATTCCTGAACGCGGACCGGAAGCCAGAAAGCGGAGATCCTGCGCTATTTTATATAAGGCTACTGCTAGTTGTTTCAGCGCGCCGTGGCTTTCTACAATGGCATCGTGTGCAGCTAAAGCTTCGAATTTATTTTCTGCGGTGATAAAGGAAAACCCTGCAAATTCGGAAATATATTCTGCCACTTTTATATCATACCCTTTTGGTGTGTTCAGTCCGGTTCCTACTGCGGTACCGCCGAGAGCAACCTCCGAAAGGTGGTGCAAACTGTTGTTAATTGCTTTTAACGAAAAATTCAGTTGAGCAACATAACCTGAAAATTCCTGGCCCAACGTGAGCGGAGTAGCATCCATCAGGTGGGTTCTTCCAATTTTGACGATATCGCTGAACTGTTTTGATTTTTGTTCTAGTGTATTTCTTAGTTTCTCTACCGCAGGAATGGTGTAGTTTACCACTTTTTTATACGCAGCAATGTGCATCGCAGTAGGAAAAGTATCGTTGGAACTTTGAGATTTATTCACATCATCATTAGGATGAATGATAGATTTTTCGCCTAAAATTCCTCCGTTATTCACATGAGCTTTATTGGAAATTACTTCATTCACATTCATGTTGCTTTGCGTTCCGCTACCGGTTTGCCATATCACCAATGGGAAATTCCCGTCGAGTTTTCCTTCCAGAATTTCATCACATACCTTTGCGATCAAATCTCTTTTTTCCCTAGGAAGTACGCCGAGATCGGCATTGGCGAAGGCTGCTGCTTTTTTCAGTATCGCAAAAGCTTCGATGATTTCTTGGGGCATACTGCCTTCCGGCCCTATTTTGAAATTGTTTCTGGAGCGTTCGGTTTGGGCTCCCCAAAATTTATCCGAAGGAACGTTGATTTCGCCCATCGTATCGTGTTCTGTTCTGTAATGCATGATTTTGTGATTTTAAATTTGGAACTTTAAGATACAAAATATATTTTAAGGAAATACGATTCTTAAAGTTTTGAAAGTACTTGTCAGGGTTTATAAATTAAAAACCCTCCGAAATTGCTACTTACGTATCAAACTTAAGGATAATAAAAATGGTCGGAAGAATTCCGACCATCATTAAATTACATTGGCTTCAGTTCTTTTGGTTATTGAAACCCTTTGTCCCAGACTTCTATTCGGTAGTCTTTGATGTCGGCATTATCCTGTAAACTTTTCAGGAATGCCTGGCCGAACATGCTGGCATTTTGACCTGAAACGGATTCCGTCATTTGTTTAAGATCTCCCGGTTGTTTATTTACAGTTTCAGATTTTTTTACCAATACATATACTCCGGTGGCTCCTTCCACGGGGTTTGATGTTTTTCCTTTCGCGACTCCGAAAGCTGCTCCGGCTACCTTAGGCTCCATGGCTCCGGCAACTTGAGGATTTAAAAGATTTACCTGTGCAGTCTGCTGGCTGGTTCCAAACAGTTTTGCTATTTGAGCAAGTCCGGCTGCATTTCCGCTTTTCATTTTTTCGATGATTTTTTTCGCGGCTAATTGGTTTTTTACGATAGGTTCTATTTGATCTCTCACGGATTCCGGATCGGCCAATCCTTTTTCCTGTTTACCGTTCAAAATAACAACTACTCTGTCGCCGGTACCTTCTACTACAAAAAATTCAGTGTCGCCTTTTTTTCTTTTTTTATCATATGCCCAAGAAATAATTTCGCTGTCTTTCGCCGTTCCTAACCCTTGAATCTGTCCGTCAAATCTCTTTACAACTTTAGCATGAGTGAAGTTATAATTCGATTTCTTTGCATGATTAGCAAAATCATTAAATGTTTTTCCCTGAACCTGCTGGATAAATCTCCTTGCATTTTTATCAACTTCGGTTTCGGTAGCATCTGAAGGTCTAAGTCCTTTCACAATATGAGCAAGTTTGTAACCCATTGACCCTGATTTTTTATCTTCAATATTGATGATGTGATAGCCAAAAGCCGATTCAACCACATCCGTTGCGCCTTTAGGATTATTTAAAAGAAAATTCATGTATGCAGGATCGAAAGGCGAGGAAGGCGTTACCCAGCCTACACTTCCATTTCTTTCTACAGCTCCCGGTTCGTCGGATAACTTTAAGCCCTCTGCAAAAGCGGCGGGATTTCCTTTAATTACGGCATACAAGCTATCAGCAATTTTCTTTGCTTCTTCTTTTTTACGTGTAGCCGTTGAACGTTCTGACCCTTCGTAAGCGATAAGAATATGTTTTGATAATACGGAATCCGAAGGTTTTTTATCCAGTAACTTGGAAAGAACCAATACATCCTGCTCTCTGTATGGACCGTTAACCTGACCTACAGGCGCTGTTTTCACCCATTCTCTGATAGCAGGAGGAAGTTGATTTTCACTCAAATATCTGGAATCAAAAGGCAATTCAGAGTTCAGCATGACAAACATCGAATCGTTGGTTGTGTTTTGGAAATTTTCTGCAATACCACTCGCATCGGACTGCCCGGAAAGCAGCTTGGTAATTTGTTTCATCGTAGCATCTTCATCCGCCTTGCTGGGCATAGAAGGGAAGTATACCACTCCCAAATTCACACTGGGTTCTGTTTTATAAGTAAGTGGGTATTGTTTGATATAATTGGCCAGATCTGCAGTAGTTACTTTTATTGGATTTTTTTGAATAAATGTTGCGTAATCTACCTTTACAAAATCAATGTCTGCCAATTGATCGCGCTGTTTCATCAGTTCTTCCGCTTCTTTTTTACCGGTGGTAATTCCGGTGGTAATGTTGGCAAATAGTTGTCTGGCCATCATTCTGTATTCGATGGCTTTTCTGGTTTTCATCCATTCGTTATAACTCTGGAGATCGCCACTATTCTGAAGATCGATGACTTGTTTTTTTATTTCCTGGAGCCTGAAGTTTCCCTTCTCATCAAAATTCTGTTGGTTTTGAGCGAACATCGGATCAAACTGCAACTGGCTGTAGAAGAAATCGTCAGTCATTTGCAAACCCATTTTTTCAAATTGCTGTTTGATCAGTTTACTTTGAACCATCATTTGCCAAGCTTGTTCTTCTAAACCAGTGCCCGGCTGACCCTGTTGCTGCGCCTGTTGCTGAAGCACATACAGTTGGTCACTATATTCTTCTCGGGTAATTGTTTCTCCATTTACTTTTCCGAGTATGTTTGGATTTTTACTAAAAATTTGATCAAATTGTTCCGGTGTCAGCAAGAATGCTAATAATGCAAATGCTATCAGCCCTATAAGCAACCATGATCTTTTTCTAATTTCCGCTAAAACTGCCATCTTTTATTACGTATTTTTATCAGTCTGCGAAAATACACATTTTTAGGAAATTATAGAAAATTTGAATCTATTTTTATTTGTTCTTAGACGTTTAATGAAAATATGTCTTATTTTTTGTAATAATAATAATGGCACAGGAATTGAGAATTTCCCTCTATTAGTAGCAACTAACGCACTTTACATGGGTGTTCGGCTCATGTTAAACATTTATTAAACTAAACCGTGACAGTTTGTCACCGCACATATGGAAGATTTTGAAGAGTTAGATTTTGAAAAGATACTGAACGAGGGATTTGGTATGGTTGCAGAAGAAATAAACGCAGATGACATCAAAGAAACTGCCGAGAATACTGTACAAAAAATATTTCCCATTCTTCCTGTACGGAATATGATCATGTTTCCGCAGGTCATAACTCCTATTACGGCAGGCAGAAAAAATTCCATCCGATTAATAGAGGAAGCTCAAAGAAATGGCGAATTTATCGGAATTATCAGTCAGAAAAATTCCACTATTGAACAGCCTTCTGAAAAAGATTTGTATACTACAGGAACGTATGCCAAAATCGTGAAAATCATAAGATTGCCTGAAGGCAATATCACGGCTATTATGAAAGGTTTCGGAAGGTTCAGAATAAAAAAGTTCATACAACAGGAACCCTATTTCAAAGCAGAGATTACAAAATTGAGAGACATTTTCCCCAAGAATGAAGAGTTCGAAGCGTTGATGGAAAATATCAGAGACATGGCGGGAAAAATTATTAATATCGATCCCAATATTCCCAATGCTGCCAATTTTGCCATTAAAAACATTACCCAATCGGAGGATCTGCTGAATTTCATTTGCTCCAATGCGAATTTTGATATTGCTTCCAAACAAACTTTGTTGGAAGAAAGAAACCTTCAGAAAAGAGCAGAAAAGTGCTACCAGCTGATGCACGATGATTTCCGGAAACTTGAACTTCGGAACCTGATTCATCAGAAAACATCCAAAGATCTGGATAAGCAACAACGGGAGTATTTCCTGAATCAACAGCTGAAAACCATTCAAGACGAACTGGGTAGTGGTGCGGAATCGGATGCTGATGAACTTCGCAAGAAAGCAGAAAAACTTATCTGGAATTCTGAAGTGCAGGAACATTTTGACAAAGAATTGAGCCGCCTTCAAAGACAGCATCCCAACTCGCCGGACTATAACGTTCAGCGAAATTATCTTGATTTTTTTACCGATCTTCCTTGGGGAATCTATTCCAAGGACGTTTTCGACATCGTAAAAGCAGAGAAAACTCTCAACAAAGCACACTTCGGACTGGAAGACATTAAAAAAAGAATATTGGAGCACATGGCTGTTCTGAAGTTGAAAAACAATATGAAATCGCCGATTCTCTGTCTGGCAGGTCCGCCGGGAGTAGGAAAAACTTCTTTGGGAAAATCGGTTGCCGATGCATTGGGCAGAAAATACGTAAGAGTATCGTTAGGCGGCCTTCACGATGAAAGCGAAATCCGTGGCCACAGGAAAACCTATATCGGGGCGATGGCCGGCAGAATTCTGCAATCCATTAAAAAAGCAGGAACTTCCAATCCGGTGATTGTTTTGGACGAAATCGACAAAATCGGACAGGGAATTCACGGAGATCCTAGTTCTGCGTTACTGGAAGTGCTGGATCCGGAACAGAATCACAGCTTTTACGACAATTATCTTGAGTATGGTTTCGATTTGTCCAGAGTAATGTTCATTGCTACAGCTAATTCGCTTTCCTCTATTCAATCTCCTTTGCTGGACAGAATGGAAGTGATTCAGATTGTAGGATATACTTTGGAAGAAAAAATTGAAATCGCCAAACGACACCTCATCAGAAAGCAACTGGAAGAAAACGGTTTGAATGCGAAATCCTATAAACTCGGAACTCCAGAAATAAAACATATCATAGAAGCGCACACTTCGGAAAGCGGTGTGCGTTCTCTGGAAAAACGCATTGCAGCAATTTCGCGTTGGGTAGCATTGCAAACCGCAATGGGGAGAGATTACGATCCGAAAATAACTATCGAAAAAATTGATGAAATTTTAGGAATTCCGAGGCCGAAAAGTATTTCAGAAATTACCGGAGTTCCCGGCGTAGTGACGGGATTGGCTTGGACATCGGTGGGCGGTGATATTCTCTTTATTGAAAGCATCCTCAGCAATGGAAAAGGAAGCCTCACCATGACGGGAAACCTAGGAAATGTAATGAAAGAATCAGCCACCATCGCGCTGGAGTATATAAAAGCTAAACACGCTGAACTGGGAATTTCCCAAGAAGATATTGAGAAAAAGAACATTCATGTACACGTTCCTGAAGGTGCTACGCCTAAAGACGGCCCTTCCGCCGGAATTGCGATGCTGACTTCGATGGTTTCCAGCTATAAAAATAAAAAAGTCAAATCTCATCTTGCCATGACTGGAGAAATTACCCTTCGCGGGAAAGTGCTCCCAGTTGGCGGAATCAAAGAGAAACTTCTGGCAGCATCGCGCGCCGGAATCAAAGAAATAATTCTTTGTGAAGCCAACAGGAAAGATGTGGAAGAGATAAAGAAAGATTATCTGAAAGGCTTGAAAATAAATTATGTCACCAGGATGATAGAGGTGATTGATTTAGCGATTGAAAAATAAAAAAGTCCCGAATTTTCGGGACTTTCATTTAAATCAGGTGTTTAGCACTGATGCAATTTCGTCAAGATGCTCATGTGCTGTAAGATCAAACTTTACAGGTACTACAGAGATGAACCCGTCCGCCAAAGCTGTTTCATCTGCATCGCTTCCGCTGTCCATATTGTTGAAATATCCCGTAAGCCAGTAATATTTTTTTCCATGCGGGTTGATTCTTTCATCAAAACTTTCTTCCCATTTGGCATGAGCCTGCCGGCAGACTTTTATTCCTTTTATTTTGTTTTTTTCCAGTTTGGGGATATTTACATTCAATACAACACCTTTCGGAAGAGGATTTTCTAATGTCTTTAAAACAATTTGTTGAATGTATTCTTTAGCCTGGCTGAAATCTGCATCCCAACTGAAATCCAAAAGGGAAAATCCAATAGCCTGAAGACCTTCCACGCCGGCTTCCACAGCAGCAGACATGGTTCCTGAATAAATGACATTAATGGAAGAATTGGCACCGTGGTTTATTCCGGAAACTACAATGTCGGGCTTTCTGGTTAGGATTTTATCCAGTGCAAATTTTACACAGTCCACAGGAGTCCCACTAAGCGAATAATCTTTCTGTGGCCCGTCCAACGATATTTCTTCAAACGTTAAAGTAGAATTGATAGTAATAGCGTGGCCTTTTCCACTCTGTGGCGAATTTGGAGCAACAACAATTACCTCGCCTATTTCGTTCATAAATTCTACCAGATTCCGAACGCCTGGAGCCGTAATACCATCATCATTGGTAACCAGTATAAGGGGTTTTTCCATTTTAATTTTGATTTTTAACAAAAATAGTGAAAAAATGAAGCCCAATTATAAATTAGGTACTAAATTTGAAGTTCTATAGCCGCTCGTAACAAACGTGCCATATTCTTTACTAATAAAATACAAGAAATCCAATATGTTTAAAAAATTTAAGCTCAATACTTTGTTGCTTTTCATCCCTTTAATGAGTTTAATGTTCTGCTTTAATGCTCCCCAAAATGATGATGAGAAAATGCAAACCATCATGGTGAGTGTCAAAAATACACTCTCTTATCTTCATTACAGCCCCAAACCAATTAACGATGCCTACTCGCAGCAGGTATATGATAAATACTTTGAAATGATCGATTTCGGGAAAAGATACTTCCTGCAGTCGGATATGGAAGAGTTCAGCAAACACAGAACACTTTTGGACGATTATCTGAACAGAGGCGAACTTACCTTTTATAAACTCACTATAGATCGATTATACCAACGGGTGGATGATGCAGATCAAATTTCAAGAGATATTTTCAGCAAGTCTATTAATCTTAATGAAGAGGAAACCCTGATTCTGGAACACAAACTGAAAAAATCTCCTACCAACAAACAGGAACAATATAACGACTGGAAAAAATTCATTAAATACAATATTCTTCAGGAAATAGAAACTCTGAATAGCCGTGAGGAAACGCAACGTAAGAAGAAAGACAGCGTTCAGAAGCATGGCTTGCAGGATACCATCAAACTGGAAATTCTGACACCTGAAGAGAAATTTACTAAAGCGCGCGATGTGGTGAAAGATTATATGGCAGAAACCTTCACCCGATTCAAAAAAAGAAAAAAAATGGACTGGTTCACGGTGTATATGAATGCCTATTCGGAGGTTTTTGATCCGCACACTAGCTATTTCTCTCCCAGAAACAAGGAAGATTTCGATGTTAATTTTACCGGAAAAGTAATTGGAATCGGCGCAATTATTCAGGAGAAAAAAGGAAATTTATATTTGGGTGCGCTCACCATCGGAGCGCCCGCCTGGAAATCAAAACAGCTTTCGGAAGGCGACAGAATTCTAAAAGTAAAATCTTTACCCAATAAGGAAGCCGTGAATGTAGTAGGAATGCTCTCGGACGAGGCAGTGAGGCTAATTCGGGGAAAAGAAGGAACCGCTGTCACTTTAACAGTAGAGAAGAAAGATAAAACCATAAAGGAGGTTACCATGATTCGTGAAGAAGTAGCCATGGAAGATACCTATGCAAGAAGCATAATCGTAAATTCTCCGGATGGTAAGAAATTCGGATTCATCAATCTTCCGAGTTTTAATGCAGAATTTGATAAGTCGGACGGGCGAAATGCTTCCGATGACGTGAAAGCAGAAATCATTAAACTGAAAGCCCAGAATGTGCAGGGGATTATTTTGGATTTAAGAAACAACGGTGGCGGATCTCTTACAGAGGTTGGCGATATCATGGGACTTTTCATGAAGGCTGGGCCATATGTTCAGGTGAAAGATACACAGGGAAAAATTCAGACGCTGAAAAACAAAAATAATAATCCGATCTGGACAGGACCTTTGCTCATTATGCAGAATGAACTTTCGGCATCAGCATCAGAAATTTTAGCCGGAGCCATGCAGGATTATGGCAGGGCTGTTGTAGTAGGATCTCCGCAGTCTTTCGGAAAAGGAACCGTACAGACTTTCATTGACCTGAACAGGTTTTTAAGTACCAACGATGATTTTGGGGCTGTGAAACTTACGATTCAGAAATTTTACCGTGTCACCGGAGAATCTACTCAGAAAAAAGGGATTGTTTCGGATATTCAAATGAAAGATTTCTTTACCTTTTCTGAAATTGGTGAGCGCTATGACGACTATGCACTGGCTTGGGACAAAATTCCTGCAGTGCAATTCACTCCCGTGAAAATGATAAATGTAGAAAATCTTAGAAAAAACAGCGAACAGAGAATGAAAACCAATTCCAATTATCAGCTGCTTCTGGAATCTGCCCAATGGAAAGAAAACATGAATAAAGAAGAATCCATCACTCTGAACCAAACAAAATTTTTCGAACTGATGAAACAAAGAAAAGAGCAGATCAAAAAGTTTGAAGCATTGGATAAATTCAGAAATGGTTTAAAATTCAGTATGTTCCCAGAAGAAATTCAGCGGGAGAAAAAGGATGAAGCTTTTAGAAAGAAGAATGAAAATTGGATCAAGCGCCTGGAAAGAGATGTTTATTTGCAGGAAGCCATCAATATCATCAACGAGATTTAAATTAATAAAATCCGCTTTGCATAGAACAAGGCGGATTTTTATTTTTCTGATGAATATTTCAATTATTTTATTTCTACACAGCCAATTCTGCCGCCCGCATTTCCGGTGGGCTGGGTTTGGAAATCATCTTCTTTTTCATGAATAATAATAGATTTTCCGTAAAGATTTTTGTTTTCATCGCTACAACCCAAACACCATTTGTCGGTACTCATTACCAATCGTGCAGTTCCGTTAGCGTCGGCTTTCAAATTTCCAAGATCGCCCACATGATGGTTTCCGTGTCCCCATTTACCATGGTTTTCTGAAGTCGGATTCCAGTGGCCTCCTGCCGAACTGCCGTCCGCTGCCGAGCAGTCTCCTTTTTCGTGAATATGCGCAGCGTGAATTCCGTTCTTGGTTAGTTTATAAACATTTAAATCCAATTCAACCGTATTTCCTTTTTGGCTGAATGCAGCGGTTCCCTGCACCTCAGATCCGCTTTTTGAATGAATTGAATACGTTTTTGTTGTACCGCATGATACTGCCAAAATACTTCCTGCTGCTATAAAGCAAAATGTTGATAATTTCATTTTTGATTAGTTTATAAATTTAGAATATAAAATTAAGCTTTAATTATTTAGTGATACTAAAAACTTAAAAACTTAAAATACAACTCAGAAATTATGTAATCCAAATTACACTTCGGAAAAAGACACGTCCAACTTTTCCTTATCTTTGCCACCACAAAATTTCCAGTATGTCAAAATCATTGATTCCGAAACTTGAAGCGATAAAACAACGTTACAATGAAGTAGCAGATCTTATCATTCAGCCGGATGTTATTACAGATCAAAAAAAATATTCGCAGTTGAACAAGGAATACAGCGATCTGGGAAAAATCGTGAAAGTATATGACCAGTATAAAGGCGCTTTAGATACCATCACAGAATCAGACGAAATTATTGCCGACGGTGCCGATAAGGATTTTATAGAATTGGCCAAAATGGAAAAAATAGCTGCTCAGGAGAAAATTCCGGTCTTGGAAGAAGAGCTGAAAGTACTGCTGATTCCAAAAGATCCGGCGGACGACAAAAATGTCATTGTCGAACTGCGTGCAGGAACCGGCGGCGACGAAGCGGCCATTTTCGTGGAAGATGTTTACAGAATGTATTCCATGTATTTTAAAACTAAAGGTTGGCGCCATGAAATTACCGATGCCAATGAAGCTGCCAAAGGTTACAAAGAACTTATTATGAAAGTGGAAGGCGAAGGTGTTTACGGAATTATGAAATTTGAATCCGGCGTTCATCGTGTGCAGCGCGTTCCGGAAACGGAATCCCAAGGAAGAGTTCATACTTCTGCCATTACGGTGGCTGTGCTTCCGGAGGCTGAAGAAGTGGATGTAGAAATAAATCCTGCTGATATTGAAATGCAGACTTCGCGGTCAGGAGGAGCAGGAGGACAGAATGTAAACAAGGTGGAAACCAAGGTTCAACTTACGCATAAACCTTCCGGTATAGTAGTAGTTTGTCAGCAGGCACGTTCTCAACTGGCCAACCGTGAACTAGCCATGGAAATGCTCCGGGCGAAACTTTATGATATTGAGTTGCAAAAAGTGCAGGGAGATGTAGCCGCACAAAGAAAATCAATGGTTTCAACAGGCGACCGCTCTGCGAAAATTAAAACATACAATTATCCGCAGGGACGAGTGACGGATCACCGCATCAACAAGTCAATTTACAACTTAGATGCCTATATGAACGGCGAAATTCAGGAAATGATTGACGCAGTTATCATGGCAGAATATGCGGAAAAGATGAAAGGAGAAGAGGAAAATTATTAAACATTTTTAGTACTGTAAAGTTGTATATTTACCAAATTATTAATCACTTAAAATACAATTCTATGAAAAAGTCAATTTTTATCATCGGTGCGATCGCCGCCGTATCTCTTATTTCGTGTAAAAAAACCGAAGCTACAGTTTCTGACGTTCATGATGATTCTGCAATCATCATCGGAGATTCCGCTGCCGTTATCGTGGATGATGATTCTTTACCTATCACAGATTCCTTGGATAACGCTGCCGAAAATACGTTAGATGCTGCTGGAAACGCCATCAATGAGGGTGCAAATGAAGTGAGAGATGCCGCCAATGATGCCACAGACGGGGATGGTGATATCACAAGATAATGGTTTTTCGAATCATTCTGAACTCACAATCTAATTTGGTTGTGAGTTTTTTTTATTTTATATATTTGTTAAAATCTTAAGATTCTAATTATGAAAAACAATATCGTTTGTATAACACTTATTTCGGTCGTCTTTTTCGGATCGTGCGAGAAGAAAACGATCACCACAGTAAACGATGAGGGCGAAATTACAACGGTTGAGAAAATAGGATTTGATGAGGAACAAATTGACTCTGCTGCGCAAAACATGAAATTGGGCGTAAAAGATGTTGCTAAAAAAACCGGTGAAGCAGTGGAAAATGCCGTCGAAAAACTGGAAACCGAAGCAGAAAAAGCCGAAGATAATCTCAAAAAATCTACTGGTAAAATTCAAGACACTGCTAAATAAATCAGAAACAAATATGTAGTTTAATTAAATAAAAAAATGAAAAAAATCTTATTTTTATTCGTTATTTTAGGATTTTCTATTCTTCTCGTGGGTCAGCAAAAGGAAATTCCGCTGCTGAAATATGAGCAATTACAGAAAAAAATTCAGACTGAAGGAGCTGAGTTTTTAGTAGTAAATTTCTGGTCAACAACCTGTGCGCCGTGTGTTAAAGAACTTCCGGATTTCATGAAAGTGAATGAAGAGTTTCAAAATAATCCTAAGTTTAAAATGTTGCTGGTGTCGCTGGACAGAGCGAAAGATCTGGACCGTGTCCGCAAATTCATCAGAGACAAAAACATTACTGCCGAAGTGGTTCTTCTAGACGATATTAAAAGAATGAATACCTGGATTCCGGCTTTTGACAAGAGTTGGTCAGGAGAAATTCCCGTTACTATTTTTTATCAACATCAGGAAAAAGTACTTTTTCATAACGGAGAAATGAGCTTATCAGAACTTCAAGACGTAGTTACTCAACATCTAAATTAAAATTCTCATGATTAAAAACTTTAATCTGCTTATACTGGGGCTGCTCCTTTTCGGCTTTTCGGGAATAATAGCTGCCCAAAACAACTCGGTGAAGAAAGGATATGATATCGGTGATGCAGCCACAGATTTTTCATTAACGAATATTGACGGAAAAAAAGTTTCGCTCAGTGATTATCCAGCTGCAAAAGGCTATATTGTGATTTTCACCTGCAACACCTGTCCTTATGCTGTGAAATATGAAGACCGGATTATCGCACTAGATCAGAGATATAAAAAGCTTGGTTACCCGGTGATTGCCATTATGCCGAACGATCCGGAAGTACAGCCCAAAGATGGTTTTTCCTTTATGCAACAGCGTGCCACAGAAAAAAAATTCACCTTCCCCTATCTTTTAGATGAAGGTCAGAAAATTCATCCGCAGTACGGAGCAACACGAACACCTCATGTTTTTATACTCCAAAAAGAAAACGGGAAAAATATCGTGAAATACATTGGGGCCATCGACAATAATTATGAGGATCCGAATGATGTATCAGAATTTTATGTTCGTGATGCCGTAGATAGTCTGATAAAAGGAGAAAATCCGAAAACCGAAAAAACAGTGGCTATCGGTTGCACCATTAAGTATAGAAAATAAAGTCGGAAAACCTTTAGCGAAAACACAATCTTAAAAAAGCGCTAACTTTACTGCCCTTTAGCAATCAAGAAAACAATGCGTCAAAAAATTCAGAACCAAAATCCCGATTTCATCCATTCTTTTGAAGAAAAAAAAACTTATTCTTTTGAAAAAGACGGTCTGGAAATGAAATCATCCTATAATTTAAAAGATATTCCGGACAGAGATAAAATAAAAACTCAGGCGGGAATTGCACCCTATCTTCGCGGACCTTATTCAACGATGTATGTTCAAAAACCATGGACCATCCGTCAATATGCTGGATTTTCAACTGCAGAGGAATCCAATGCTTTTTACAGAAGAAATCTGGCTGCCGGACAAAAAGGGCTTTCGGTAGCTTTCGATCTAGCAACCCACCGCGGTTACGATTCTGACCATCCCAGAGTAATGGGCGACGTAGGAAAGGCTGGCGTTGCAATTGATTCTGTAGAAGATATGAAGATTTTATTCAATGAAATTCCTTTGGATGAAATTTCAGTTTCTATGACAATGAATGGCGCCGTCCTTCCTATCTTGTCTTTTTATATCGTAGCTGCTGAAGAACAGGGCGTTTCTCAGGAAAAACTTTCCGGAACCATCCAAAACGATATTCTGAAAGAGTTTATGGTGCGCAATACTTATATATATCCACCTGCACCGTCCATGAAGATTATAGCCGACATTTTTGAATATACTTCTAAAAATATTCCGAAATTCAACTCTATTTCCATATCGGGGTATCATATGCAGGAAGCGGGTGCCACGCCGGTTTTGGAAATGGCTTATACTCTGGCTGACGGATTAGAGTATGTACGAACAGGAATTAAAGCAGGAATGAGCATTGATGATTTCGCTCCACGTTTATCTTTTTTCTGGGCCATCGGGATGAACCATTTTATGGAAATTGCCAAAATGCGCGCCGCTAGATACCTCTGGGCACATCTTCTGACTCAGTTTAATCCTCAAAATCCTAAATCTTTAGCCCTGCGAACCCATTCGCAGACGTCAGGTTGGAGCCTTACTGAGCAGGAACCTTTTAACAATATTACAAGAACAGCCATTGAAGCCCTATCTTCAGCTTTGGGCGGTACCCAGTCGCTGCATACGAATGCTTTGGACGAGGCCATTGCACTGCCCACAGACTATTCTGCCAAAATTGCGAGAAATACCCAAATTATTCTTCAGCAGGAAAGCGGAATTTGTGATGTGGTGGATCCGATGGGAGGAAGTTCTTTGGTAGAAAGTCTTACCCAACAGATGATTGAAGAAGCATTGAAATATATTGAAGAAGTGGAAAAAGAAGGAGGAATGACCAAAGCCATAGAAGCGGGAATTCCGAAAATGAGAATTGAAGAAGCTGCTGCTAAAAAGCAGGCGAAAATTGACAGTGGAGAAGAATTTATCATCGGAGTTAATTCATTTAAATCCCGATTAACACAGCCCGAATTTGATATTTTGGATATTGACAATTCTGAAGTCCGGAGAAAGCAGATCGTAAGGCTTGAAAAAATAAAATCTGAACGAAATGCTGAAGCTGTTAATGAAATTCTGAAACAACTGAGAAAAGCGGCAGAAACCGGAAACGGCAATCTCCTCGAAATCTGCATTGAAGCTGCCAGAAGAAGAGTAACGCTGGGCGAAATGAGCGATGCGATGGAAGAAAGCTTCGGGAGGTACAAAGCCAACATCAGAACCATACAAGGCGTATATGCGATGAATGCCAATAAAAATGAATATTTCGAAAAAGCAGTTACTTTAACACAAAAATTTGATGAGTATGAAGGTAGAAGACCAAGAATAATGGTCGCTAAAATGGGGCAGGATGGACACGACCGCGGTGCAAAAGTAGTAGCTACTGCTTTCGCAGATATGGGTTTCGATGTGGATGTAGCTCCACTCTTTCAAACTCCTGAAGAAGTGGCGAAACAGGCCGTAGAAAACGATGTCCATATTCTGGGAATATCATCTCTGGCAGCTGGGCATAAAACCCTTGTTCCTCAAGTGGTGGAAGAACTGAAAAAGCTTGGTGCAGAAGATATCAGTATTGTTGTGGGCGGTGTAATTCCTCAACAGGATTATGAATATTTATATCAAAACGGTGCCGATTTTATCTTTGGACCGGGAACCAATTTGCCAAAATCTGCCTGTGAGATTCTTGAAAAAATGATGGTTTGATCAATAAATTCCGGTGAACGATCAATTGTGCGCCGTAATGTACTCATACACCAAGGTTCCCTGCTCATCTGTAAGTTTGGATTTTTTTGCCATAATATTCACAATGCCGATCCATTCATCATCATTATGAGATTTCGGATCCGGGAGATCATGACATTTCCCGCAAGAATTGTCGAAAATTATTTTTCCCTGTGCAATCCTGTCCGTTTCGGAAGTTTTGCTTCCGGATTGTACTACAGTTCCTTTTTGTGTGCAGGAAACCATAAAAATTCCTGAGAGAATCACTGTAAGAGTTCCTTTTTTCATTGGTAAATATTTGTGCTCTAAAATACAGATATTTTTGAACCCGGAAAATTGTTTTTTGTACATTTGAGAAAATGAAAATTTCTAACGAAGATCTGATAGAAGGAATAAGATCCGGCGACAAAAGAATGCTCGGAAAAGCCATAACACTGGTGGAAAGCAGAAATTCAGATCACCGGTGTCAAGCAGAAGATCTGTTAAGAAAAATCATGCCCTATACCGGAAATTCTGTCCGCATCGGCATTACTGGTGTTCCCGGCGCAGGGAAATCTACTTTCATCGAAAATTTTGGTAAGCTACTTATTCAGAAAAGAAAAAAAGTGGCAGTTCTTGCAATTGATCCCAGCTCTTCTTTAAACAAAGGCAGCATTTTAGGAGATAAAACCCGGATGGAAGAACTTGCCAAGGAAGAGAATGCTTTCATTCGACCATCCCCAAGTTCAGGATTTCTTGGAGGAATTGCCAATACGACTTTTGAAACGATGCTGGTTTGCGAAGCCGCAGGATATGATTATATTCTGATAGAAACTGTTGGCGTTGGTCAAAGTGAAGTCTTGGTATCAGACATTACGGATGTTTTTCTTTTTCTGAAAATCATCGGCGGCGGCGATGAATTGCAGGGAATAAAACGCGGAGTGATGGAAATGGTGGACATTATTTTCATCAATAAAGTGGATTCTGAAAATCTTAATAAAGCGAAATCTACGAAACAGGAGCTTCTGAGGGCGTTATACTTTCTGCATGAAAAAGAGAAAAACTGGAAGGTGCCCGTATTATTAGGTTCGGCTCTCAAAAATGAAGGGCTCGATTCGGTTAATGAAAAAATTTCAGAATTTATCGAACTGAAAAAAAAGAGCGGGCGTTTCGAAGAAGTACGGAAACAGCAAGCCGAAAAGCGTTTTGAATATTGGATACAACACTATATTTTGCAGGCAACAACTCAGGAAAATGCAATGCAGAATTTATGGCAACATCATAAAAATAATGTTTCAGAACTGCTTGCAAATCCCAGTTCTGAGGCAAAATTATTTGTAGAAAAACTTTTAGGAAAATCTATTTATTAGGTTCCTCGTTTTTCATAATATACCCATCATAGGAAATCGGTTGCCGGTCTTGGGCATCCACAGAAAGTGTTGCTTTTCCGTTCTTATAAATTTCCAGGATCAAAACGTTGATGTGGGAAACATCCCGTGGTGTTATTTTCAGAAAGTAGGTTCCTTTTTTACTTTTCTCCTGTGTGATCGAATAATCTTTAGAATCAAACTTAATTCCTTGTTTGTCTGTATTATGAATGCTTGGATTATATACCCGGCCAAAATAAGGAAGTGTTGCTGTAAGGGAATTTTCCTTCACCATCAGCGTATAACCATAATCCAATCTCATCATTCGGGAAGCGCTGTAGGTAGGAATGGAATTAGCAGCATTAATGATATCTTGATTTGGAGAATTAGCTTTTTCTGCCATAAATGTGAACTGTCTGTCGGAAACCAACTGTTCCAATGCTTCCGGAGATACGTATATTTGTGAAGAACATCCCTGAAACAAGAACAAACTCATTATTAGAAATATAATATTTTTCATTTTTGATAATTTTACTTACAAAATCATTACAAATTTAATGCAAAAAAAATATTTCATTTTTATTTGGAATAAAAATTGAGGAAGCTGAAAGTATTAAATAATCTGTTATGAATAGTAAAAGTATTTTAGGAATTGGAATTACGGTATCATTAATGATGGCCTGCTCCACCAATCCCATTACGGGAAGATCTTCCCTGAAGCTGGCCAATGATGCTGAAATTTCTACGATGGCAGCACAGGAATATCAGAAAACACTGAATCAGGAAAAAGTGATTACCGGAACCGCTCAAGCCAAAAGTGTTACAAATGTAGGAAACAGAATCAAGAATGCTGCCCATGTTTACTATAAAAATATTGGTAGGGAATCTGACCTTGCGCATTACAACTGGGAATTCAAACTTATAGAAAACAAGCAGCTTAATGCTTGGTGTATGCCAGGCGGAAAAGTAGCTGTGTATACAGGAATTCTCCCGGTAACTCAAAACGACACCGGACTTGCTGTGGTACTTGGTCATGAAGTTTCACATGCCTTAGCCGGACATGGAAATGAAAGAATTTCTCAGGCGATGGTAGCAGAATTAGGAGGGGCTCTTATTGGATCTACTATTTCAAGCGGACAATGGGGACAGATATTTTCTCAGGTATATCCAATCGGAGGACAAATGGTTTTACTTTCCTATGGTCGAAAGCAAGAACTTGAAGCTGATCAAATGGGTCTTTATCTGATGGCAATGGCAGGGTACGATCCCCGACAAGCGATTCCGTTTTGGAACAGAATGGAGTCTGCTTCGGGAAACAATCAACGCCCGCCTGAATTTCTTTCTACTCACCCCGGCCCAGAAAACAGAATTGCAGGTTTGAATAAATATATGAACAAAGCAATGGAATATTACAGAGCTGCAGGTGGAAAATAATTTCTCTTTTTGTTCTGCATTATAGCAAATTTATTTACATTTGAGTTTACATTTCCTAATAATATGAAGAATTTAATCTTTGCAGGTGTGTTGCTGCTAGGCCTTTCGTTTCTGTTATATACGATGATGCCGGATTTTTCACCCGTCAGATTTTTTGAACCTGTCAGTCTTATGGGTATGCTGGCCGGTATTGGAATTGGGCTCATTATCGGCGGAATTATTGGTTATCTCAGTAAGGGTTCAGCTATAAGAGAGGAAAAGAAAAGACAGGAATTTAAAAAGCTTCTTGAGGAACGCGCAGCTTTACAGAAACAAGCTGAAGAACTTGCTAAAAAGGAAGAAACATTAAGACAAGAATCTCTTCTAAAAAGTGGTGCGCAGAATTTATAATTCTGCGCACTTATTTAAATTAATTTCATTATAATTTTCATCAGAAAACATAACCAATACCTAAAATAATAAGGCTAGGCCTGTTGTCGTACCGAATAACATAATCAGGATTAATGGTATTGGAAGCGGAATTCACATAGGTTCTTTCGTCTGAAGTGAAAGCGCCTTCATATCTTGCCGTAATAACCACTTTGCTTATTTGGGACTGAAGGCCAAATTGGTATCCTACTGTAAAATTATTCTTCGCATTTTCCTTGAAATCATTGTACTGGTTGTCAGATTTTAGATTATAACTGGCTACAGGACCAGCTACTACCCCTAAAAGATTACTCAATACATTCACCCCTACAAGCACAGGCAAATCTATTCGGTTGCTTTCCGCTTCAATAGTTGTATTGCTATCTCTGTGGGTGAAAGAGTTTTTAAAAGTAGTATAATACAATTCGGGCATAATAAAGAACGAAGAAGGAAGATCAACCTTGGCAGAAATTCCGATATTGAATCCTATATTATTCTTCCCTCCATCATGGTAAATTTGAGGGACAGCGTTGCTTAAATTCTCCCAAGAAGGTTTTCCGGTCGGGAAAATCATGTTGGCTTTTCCTGCAACTGATACTTGTGCAGCAACACCAACAGAGGCTAAAATCAATAGGCTGAAAAGTAATTTATTCATTTTCCTTAGGTTTAACATTTTCAATCGAAGTTTTGTCCGTGGACAAGAAATAATCTCTCAGTTCTTTGAAAAGTTCTGATGAATATACAAAATCAATCAGATTTTCATTTTTTGCTGTAATAACATTATCTTTATTTCCTTCCCATTCCAGAAGACCGTCTTTAAGATATACAATTTTCTCGCCAATAGTCATCACCGAATTCATATCATGGGTGTTTATAATGGTAGTAGTATTGTATTCCTGAGTGATTTCTACCAGCAAATCATCGATAACATTAGAAGTAAATGGATCCAGTCCAGAATTAGGCTCATCACAGAAAAGATATTTAGGATTGTTCACTATAGCTCGTCCAATGGCCACTCTTTTTTGCATGCCGCCGGAAATTTCTGATGGAAATTTTCTACTTGCTCCTTCCAAGTGCACACTGTCCATCACTTCCCTTGCTCGTCTTTTTTTCTCCCTAAATGTAAGGTTTGTAAACATGTCCAGAGGAAAAGTAATATTCTCTTCCACGGTAAGAGAGTCGAAAAGTGCACCTCCCTGAAAAACCGTGCCTATTTCAGACCGCAGTTTTTGCTTTTCTTCCCGTGACATAGTTATAATATCTCTATCATCGAAAAGAATAGTGCCGGACGATGGTTCATACACATTCAGAAGGGATTTTAAAAATACTGTTTTGCCTGAACCACTTTGCCCGATGATGAGGTTCACTTTTCCGGTTTCGAATGTGGTGGTAATTCCTTTAAGAACTTCGGTTTCTGCAAACTGCTTTTTTAAATTTTTAACTTCAATCATCAGCTTAAAATCATTTGGGTCAATAATAGTTCGGTAATGATAATAAAGACCATAGTCCAGACTACCGCTTGGGTGCTTGCTCTTCCAACTTCCAGAGAGCCTCCTTTTACATTATATCCAAAATAAGCCGGAACCGTAGCAATGATGAACGCAAAAACCAAAGTTTTGATGAAAGCATAGTAGTAAAATAGATTCGGCATATACATCTGAATACCGGTAGCATAATCGTCCTCAGTCCAGTTGCCTGTCATTTCCCCGGCGAAGTATCCGCCCAAAATCCCCATGAAAATACTAATCGCAATCAACAGAGGATTAAAAATAAGACTTGCCAGAATTTTCGGTAATATTAGGAAGTTAGGAGAATTAACGCCCATAATATCTAATGCATCAATCTGTTCGGAAACTCGCATGGTGCCGATGCTCGATGCAATGTAAGAACCTACTTTGCCCGCCAAAACCAAGCTGATAATTGTAGGCGAAAACTCCAATACAAGCACAGCCTTTGTAGCATATCCAACGAAAGATGCCGGTATAGGAAACGCAGAGGCTTCAAAATTATTATACATTTGAATGGCTACTACCGCACCTACAAAGATAGAGGTAAAAACTACCAATCCGAAGGAGTTTACTCCTAAGTCATTGATTTCTCTCATCAGGTGTTTCCAGAAAACAGACATTTTCTGAGGTGTTCTGATGGATTTTCCCATCAGTAAAAAGTATTCCCCAAAAGCGTTCAGAAACTTTTTTATCATGCGGCTAAATTAATATTTTTCTACTTATTTTCTGATGATTAATACGCTTTTTTATCTCCTGCCACCACAAGATATACGGTCTTGATAATAATAACAATATCCAGAATCAGGCTCCAGTTTTTCACATAAAAAGCATCGGCCAAAATTCTTTTTTTCATTTCCACCTTCATATCACCGGTATCACCCCGAAGACCGTTTACCTGAGCAAGACCTGTAATACCTGGTTTTACAAGACTCCGAATGGTATATTTTCCAATTTTTGTTTTATAAAAATCATCCACCAGCAACATGTGCGGACGTGGCCCCACTACGGACATTTCACCTCGCATCACATTGACAAACTGCGGCATTTCATCCAAACTGGTTTTTCTCAAAAATCTCCCCACAGATGTGATGCGGTCGTCATTTTCTCTGGTAGTTTTACTGGCGGATTCATCATTGACTACCATTGTCCGGAATTTGTAACAATAAAAAACCTCATCGTGATAACCATACCGCTTCTGCTTAAAAAACACAGGGCCTTTGCTGTTCAATTTAATCAATATAGCAATAAGGGGAAATAGCCAGGAAGCAATCAAAATAAGCACCAAAGCAGAAAACACAAGGTCAAAAATCCTTTTTATCAGCCAGTTGGTGAAATAATCTAAAGGAAATTTAGCAGGATATAAAACCGGCTGGGTTTCAATGTGCATCACTTCATATTTGAAATAATGGTTGTTATCCGTTTCCGGGATCAGTGCGACTTTTACTTTATGGATTTCGGCCTGTTGATAAATTTCATTCTGCAGTTGCGCGCCTATTCCTGAGTCGTACGCAGGCATATACAACGTATGAATGCCTTTTTCACTCCAGAAAGCTACCAATTCATCTTTTTTAATTTCTGAATATGGATAATGATGAATTTTAAAACCATAATCCGTTCGTTCTTTTAGTGCGTTTTCCAATATTTCTACAGCATCCGTCTTTGCTCCCAAAAACATGACATTTCTGAAATTAAGGCCTTTAGTCCTCAAAAATTTCAGGAAAAAGAATATGATGGATTTCAGGAAATACAAAATAACGAATAGGCTGATGGCCAGACCGAAACGCTCGTGTTTCAAGAAAATATTATTGCTTACTTTTCCTAAAAGAATAATTCCGAACAGAAAAATAAGGATATGGCTAATGAGCCTTTCCAAATATAAAGTGTAGGTGAGATTCCTGGGAATATCGTACAATTTTGTCCTGCTGCTGAGCAAAATCCAAAATAACGTAAGTAAAAGTATGGAAAGCCCGTTCTGCTCCCAATCCACGTCCTGAATCTGAAGTTCCCTGTTTCTAAGGTTAAAAAAGAAAACAAAAACAAAAGCTATGATAAGGATATCCAGCAGGATGACAATTCCCTTGAAATATTTGGAAAACCGAAGCTTCTGCATTTTGTTTTTTTAAAAAGAAATAAATATAAGATTTTTTTCCTTACAATCACCGGACAGCTGCTGAACTATAAGAGTGACTGCCAACCTATAAGGAAACCTGAAGATTAAATAAAATCCATTCAATATCCAGTTGCAAATTAAAAATCTTCTCTCAGCGTAAGAAAGAAGGTTTTAATAGATCATTTCCTGCTAAAATCAAGGAATATTCAAGTATTTATGTGTTTGTACAGATGCCTGCCAGTGGGGGTTCGCCAGAATATAATCTGTTATTTTAGGGTACATTTCATCTCTTTTGCTCCATTCACTTTGTAAAAAAAGCCTGCATTCGGAAGAAACCTGTGCTGCCTGTTCTTCTGCAAATTTAAAATCGTGCTGATTGAAAACAATCATTTTCAATTCATGAGCTTTCTTATAAATTTCCGGTTGTGGTAATCCTGTTTTCTTAGGGGAAAGACAAATCCAGTCCAGAGTTCCGCTCATGGGATATGCACCCGAGGTTTCAATATGAATGGTGCATCCTAATTCTTTCAGCCTTCGTGTGAGGATCTCCAGATTCCACATCAGCGGCTCACCGCCTGTTAATACGATAGTTTTACAAAAACTTGCTGCTGTTTCGGCAACTCCAGCCGCATCCATGAGCGGATGCAGGTTCGGATCCCAGCTTTCTTTTACATCACACCAATGGCAGCCGACATCGCAGCCGCCTAATCTGATAAAATAAGCCGCTTTTCCGGTATGCGCACCTTCACCCTGTATGGTATAAAAATGCTCCATCACGGGGAGCATTCTTCCTTGGTCTAATAGTATTTCCTGATCGTTTGTCATTTATTTTCCGACAAAATCCTTTCCTGAATTCTGTCCGGCAAAATTATTTATTAAATCTCTTGTAGGCAAGTAATGTGTTTTTCATCAGCATTGCCCGCGTCATAGGCCCTACACCGCCGGGAACCGGAGTAATCCAGCTGGCTTTGGGTTCGCAACTTTCATAATCCACATCTCCTTCTAAATGATAGCCTTTTTCTCCAGTATCTTCTACTCTTGTAATTCCGACATCAATAATGACTGCGCCTTCCTTGATCATGTCTGCTCTCAAATACTTTGGAGCACCTAATGCCACGATGACAATATCTGCATTGCGGGTATATGCCTCAATATTCCGAGTGTGGCTGTGTACTATGGTAACGGTGGCATCGCCAGGGCTCCCCTTGCTACTCATCAAAATACTGATAGGCCTTCCCACAATTCTACTTCGGCCCACTACTACACAGTGTTTTCCCCTAGTAGGAATATCGTACCTTTCCAATAATGTAAGGATTCCGTACGGTGTTGCGGGAAGAAACGCTTCCATTTCCAGTGCCATTCTGCCGAAATTTTCAGGATGAAAACCATCCACATCTTTTTTTGGATCAATAGCATTGATAATTTTCTCCTGATCCATCCCTTTAGGAAGCGGAAGTTGTACAATAAACCCGTCCACTTCTTCATTACTATTCAGTTTTTCAATTTCTTCCAAAAGCTCTTCCTCACAAATGGTATCCGGCATCCTGATTAATGAAGAAACAAATCCTACGTCCTTGCAGTCCTTCACCTTGCTGTTTACATAAGCTTTGCTTGCCCCGTTTTCACCTACCAGTATCGCGGCCAGATGAGGTGGCCTATTTCCAATTGCTGTAATTTTTTCTACTTCAAGTTGTATTTCTTTTTTGATTTCTGTTGAAATTTTGAGTCCGTCAAGAATCTGAGCCATTTTATTTATTTTTGATGATTACAATATCTTGGAAATGGCCGCCATTTTCTTTTGAAACGAAGCCATTCCAATACCCAAAGTGTATATTTTCGATTTCTAGTTTTGCATTTTCAGTCATTTGCTGTAAGAGAGGAATGCTGACCGCAATATTCGCAGATTCCACTTTTTTATTCATCAGTCGATATCCCTCTGAGAACTGGTGCGGAAAGTTGAATCCTTCATTGTCTATAATCTTCTCTTCTGTATTTTTATCATACAAAAAGAAAGTAGCCAGACACTTTCCGTCAGGTCTCATTACCCTCTTTATTTCATGTAAATAATGTTGAATTTCCGTGATTTTCATGTGGGTAAAAACAGAAAAAAGAAAAACTTTATCAAAATGATGATGGGGGTATGGAAACTTAAAATCCGAAACCCTAGCATCAAAAGTATTGTACAAATCGTTGTGAAGCGGGACAAATTTAAAATTGAAGTTGGGATATTTCGCTGTAATATTTTTCTCGCACCACTCCACACCTTTTTTTACAACATCGAAACCTTCGTATTGTCCTGTGGTAATTATTTCGGTGAGAGGAACCGCAGTACGTCCTATTCCGCTGCCGATATCCAGCACAACGTCACCGCTTTTCAAATCAATAAATTCTAAAAGTTGCTGAACTTGTTTTTGCCCTTGTTCTATAAAATCTCCTGCACCAATATAAATGTCCCCTTTTTTAGGTTCCATTGCCCTTTTCTGTCCAAAAATTTTCCGACAGAAATCCTGAGGCAAATAATATACTTCCCGCACCAACAGTCGAAGGTTGGGACTTAGAGAATAATATAGCGAACGCAAACTCATTAATTATGTTGTTTAAAAAAAGCTATTAAACCATTGGTAGAGCTATCGTGCGATGTAATATGATGATCGTTTTTCAACTCCGGAAGTATCGTTTTGGCCAGAACTTTTCCCAATTCTACTCCAAACTGATCATAACTGAAAATGTTCCAGATCACGCCCTGAACAAATATTTTGTGTTCATAAAGTGCAATAAGCTGTCCCAAAGAGAAAGGAGTCAACTCCCTAAATAGCAGACTATTTGTGGGTTTGTTGCCTTGAAAAACCTTATGATTAACTAGATTTTCTACAGATTCAGTTTCCATTCCCGATTTTGCAAGTTCATTTCTTTCATCTGTTTTAGTTTTTCCAAAAGCCAAAGCTTCCGTTTGTGCGAAAAAGTTTGCCAGAAGTTTTTCCTGATGATCTGAAAGGTGATGTGCAGATTTGGTAAAAGCAATAAAATCTGCTGGAATCAGTGATGTTCCCTGATGAATCAGCTGAAAAAAAGCATGTTGTCCGTTGCTTCCTGGTTCGCCCCAAATAACCGGTCCTGTTTTGTAATTAACAAATTCGCCATTGCGGTCCACCGATTTGCCATTACTTTCCATATCTGCCTGTTGCAAAAATTTTGGAAATTGACTCAGATATTGTGCATAAGGAAGAATTGCATGAGTTTCAGCATGATGAAAATTTCTGTACCAAATTCCCAGCAATCCCATGATAACCGGAATATTTTCTTTGAACTGTGTCGTCCGGAAATGCTGATCCACATCAAAAGCTCCCATCAAAAGCTCTTCAAAACGTTGGAAACCAATAGCCAAAACAATGCTTAATCCGATGGAGCTCCACAAAGAATATCTACCGCCAACCCAATCCCAAAAACGGAACATATTATTTTCATCAATCCCAAAGTTTTTCACTGCCTCGGCATGAGTGGAAATGGCTACAAAATGTTTCGAAATATCCATATTTTCGGCACCATGTTCTAAAAGCCATTTTTTGGCAGATGCTGCATTGGTCATGGTTTCCTGAGTGGTGAAAGTTTTGGAAGCAATTATAAAAAGTGTGGTTTCGGCATTCAGGATTTTTAACGTTTCTACAAGATGATTTCCATCAATATTAGAAACAAAATGTACATTCAGCCGGGTTTTATAGTGTTTTAGAGCAGACGCAACCATTGCGGGGCCAAGATCTGAACCGCCGATTCCGATATTCACAACATCCGTAATTTCTTTGCCTGAAAATCCGCGATGCTCTCCGGAAATTACTTTCTCCGAAAAATCCCGCATTTGGTTCAAAACAAACCGAATGTCTACCTTTATATTTTTACCGTCATGAAAAAGGGGTTCATCCGAAGAATCACGAAGTGCAGTATGAAGAACCGCTCTGTTTTCAGTTTCATTGATCTTTTCTCCGGTAAATAAACTCTCTATAGCGTCCTTCACTTGGCATTCTACAGCGAGTTGTACCAGAAGTTCAAGGGTTTCTTGTGTGATGAGATTTTTGGAGTAATCGAAAATAAAATTTTCTTTCTCAATCGAAAAATTGTTAAAACGCTCCGGCTGCAGAAATAAAGTCCGCAAGTCAAAATCTGTCTGATCGAAATGAGTCTGAAGCTTTTTCCAAGCCTCTGTGGTAGTAGGATTTATTTTAGCGAGCATACATCTGGAATTGAAACCGAACTTCGAACTGAGACAAAGTTACGTAAAAATAAAGCTTTGGAACCAATACAATTGGCCGACAACAATAAAAATCCGCCTCCAAATAATGAAAGCGGACAATATGGAGTTTTGCTTGAGGATTACTTTCCCGGATCAAAGTGAGAAAGCAATGCCATCAAATTAATGATGACCATGATTAACAAACGGACCGCGTCCTTTCGGATTGTTATAGATTATTTCCGCACCTTGTTCCGGCAAAGTTTTTCTCCTTACTTCTTCAGGGTCGAAAGGCTTTGTTTTTCCGAAATACTCTCTTAATCCGGCAGTTAGCCACATTGGAATAATCACTCCGAAAAACATGATGATACACCAGAACCCTATGAGCATCATGATGATAAAAAACACGAACCAGAAAAACTGGTAGCCGGGCCAGAAAGAGGATAATATCATTAACATTGAATTCAAATTTTAAGCAAAAATAAATTATTTTGTTGTATTAAAAAAGTTTTTCACCTCTGATTTTGTTATTTGAAAAGCAATTAAGTTTTTTTTTATCCGGAAATACTCTCGAAGAAATCATTGCCTTTGTCATCTGTAATAATGAAAGCAGGGAAATCTACCACTTCAATTTTTCGAACCGCTTCCATGCCCAGTTCCGGAAAATCCACTACTTCTACCGACTTGATATTTTCCTTAGCCAGAATCGCAGCAGGTCCGCCCACTGAGCCCAAATAAAAACCACCGTATTTCGCACATGCATTGGTTACATCTTTGCTCCGGTTTCCTTTTGCCAACATAATCATGCTGCCACCATGAGATTGAAACTCATCCACATACACATCCATTCTCCCTGCGGTTGTAGGCCCAAAACTTCCGGATGCCATGCCTTCCGGTGTTTTTGCCGGGCCTGCATAATAAATGGGATGATTTTTAAAATAATCCGGCATCGGATTTCCAGAATCCAAAATTTCTTTGATTTTAGCATGTGCAATATCGCGTGCAACAATAAGCGTTCCTGTGAGTTTCAATCTGGTTTTTATGGGGTATTTAGAAAGTTCAGCCAAAATTTCTTGCATCGGGCGGTTCAAATCCACAGCAACAGGAGCTTCCAAATGCGGTGGAGTTTCCGGCAAAAATCTTTTAGGATTATCCTCCAGCTGTTCCAGAAAAATTCCTTCTTTATTGATGATGGCTTTAATATTTCGGTCTGCCGAACAGGAAACTCCCATTCCCACCGGACAACTCGCAGCGTGTCTTGGTAACCGAATAACGCGAACATCATGAGTGAGATATTTACCCCCAAACTGCGCTCCTATTGCGCTTTCGCGGCAGATATTCTGTACTCTTTTTTCCCATTCCAAATCCCGGAATGCCTGTCCGCCCATATTTCCTTCAGTGGGAAGATGATCATAATATCCCGCACTCGCTTTTTTCACAGCAGCCAGATTTGCTTCTGCCGAAGTTCCTCCAATCACCAAAGCAAGGTGATAGGGCGGACAAGCTGCGGTCCCTAAATCCATGATGGATTTTCGAATGAACTCTTCCATGGATTTTTCATTCAGCAAAGATTTTGTTTTCTGATACAGAAAAGTTTTATTAGCTGAGCCACCACCTTTGGCAAGAAATAAAAATTTGTAAGAATCGCCGGCAGTGGCGTAGATGTCGATCTGCGCCGGAAGGTTGGATCCCGAATTTTTTTCCTCGAACATGGTAAGAGGTGCAATTTGAGAATATCTGAGATTTCGGTTTTGATAGGTATTATAAATTCCTTTGGAAATCCATTCTGCATCCTCCACGCCTGTGTAAACATTTTCTCCTTTCTTCGCAACGCAAATGGCGGTTCCGGTATCTTGGCATGATGGTAATGCTCCTTCCACGGCTACAGCTGCGTTTTGCAGAAGATTGTATGCGACAAATCTGTCATTATCTGTTGCTTCAGGATCATCAATAATATTCCTCAATTTTTGAAGATGGGAGGCGCGAAGCATAAATGAGACATCGGCAAGTGCATTTTCAGCTAAAAATTCGAGACCTTGTGGATCGATTACGAGAATTTCCCTGTCGCCGAGTTTTTCAACTTTTACAAAATCCGAAGTCAGTTTTTTGTATTGGGTGTCATCTTTTAAAATAGGATATGGTTCCTGATACTGAAATTCCATCATTAATTTTTTACGACAGCAAATTTACGGAAAATTAACGATTGGCTGCCTGCGCAACGCCGTGATGAAAATCATTTTTTGTACTGCAAATGCTGAGACATTTTCTCTACAAATAAAAATGCAGCCGGACAAATTACGGTATTCCGAATGGTGAGATGATTTATCTGGTATATTTTTTTTCTGTCGGTATGCGGAAATTCCCGGCAGGCTTTCGGTCTCATTTCATAGATAGAACAGGTATTGTCCTCATTCAAGAACCAGCACGGAAGCGAGTTTAATACTTTATCCTGATCCTCATCCGTTCTCAGAAAACGGCTCTCAAAATCTGCAGCTTTCATCCTTAATCCTTTTGCAATACGTTCGATATCTTTTTCCGTGAAAAGCGGTCCAGTGGTTTTGCAGCAATGAGCACACTGAAGACAATCTATACTTTCAAAAACTTCCGCATGAATATTCTGAACGGTAACATCCAGATTTTTGGGTGGTTTTTTCTTCAGTTGGGACAGAAACCTTTCATGTTCTTTTTGTTTCTGAACTGCCTGTTTTTTATGAAGTTCCAAATCCATTCTGCAAATTTACTTTTTTATGATTTTATGAAAAATTGCTTACCTGAATATTTTATAACTTTGTGGTTATGAAAGATCTTGAAACAAGAGCAGACATCGAACTTCTGGTGAATACTTTTTACGGCAAAATTCAGCAAGATGAAACCATCGGTTATTTTTTTAACGATGTAGCTCAGGTAGACTGGAACATTCACCTTCCGAAAATGTATCAGTTTTGGGAAACTTTATTATTCGGAAAGGTTTCTTATAAAGGAAATCCTATGTCGGCACATTTTCCTGTTAACGCAAAAGTAGCCATTGAAAAACATCATTTTCAACATTGGCTGCAGCTCTGGGCAGAAACGGTGGAGGAACTTTTCGCTGGTGAAACTGCGGAAATGGCCGTTTACAAAGCCAGAAATATTTCGCAACTCATGGCTTATAAAATGGAGGTAGCGAGAAAGTTGGAATAAAAAAGCTGTTTTGAAACTATTATTTCTCAAGCAATGAAATTTCAACAGGCTCATAAACATCTATGTTTTTTTCTTCATTTTACGTTTTTTTAGTACCTTTCATCTCTTATTCTGATCTCATGCAGGAGTCGTGTCCTGTGCTATGCATTTGGGCTGTTTAGTTTTCTCAATTATCTATTTTTTACCTCTGTTTTATTGAACTTGTATTGGACTTGTAATGAAGTTGTATTGCACTTACCTGCGGTGAACCTGCGTATTCCCATAGGTATACCCATAGGTATGGTACGGGTAAAGGGGGTGAGAGGGTCCGTCCATTCATAGGGTTGGGGAGGTTTCTGAAAGCCGGGTTAGGGAGTGATAAGTTCTTATTTAATGACTTGGTAATCATTAAATATACGGATCTTATCCACTTGAACAATCTTTTTTTTATTTTTTTTCCTAAATGGACAACAGGTAGATATTATTTAAAACTGATGGATATTTTTCCAGAAATAATAATCCTGAAAGTCTGTAAACATGTGAAGCAGCAGCCCTACAGAAATAATTTTGAAATTTCCTTTAAGAAAAATGGTTCCCAGAAAGTACACTGCGATCATCGGATAAGAATGTAACGGATGAAACCCGATACTGTTTCTGTCAGGATCGAAAAGCGGTGTTGCCAGAAGATGATCCAGATCTACCAGCATGGTGGCCAGCATCAGAAAATAGGCTTTTTTCCAGTCTTTTTTGAAGAAAATCAATGCGATAAAAACCGGGAAAACCAAATGTAAAAAATAATGAACAAGGGTTCGCCAATCAGAAAGCTCCATTATATTCTGCCTTTTAAAAAGTCCTGCCGAAGCGGCTCGTCCAGCTTTTCAATAGCGTAACGAAGCGTGGTTCGCGGCATTTTACGATAATGCTGAGTCAGAAATTCCAGAAGCAATTCTTCATTTTTATTTCCTATTTCTCGTAGTAACCAGCCGTTGGCTTTGTGCATTAGATCAGGAGAATGGTTCAGGTTTTTGAGCACCAATTCCTGTGTCAACCGAAAAGAGCCATTCTTCACATGCCAAAGTGTCGCAACGATGGCAATGCGTTTGTGCCAGAGATTTTCAGAATCTGAAAGTTTTCGTAAGATGCTGTCGTCGTCATGATCAAAACTATGTCTTCCCAAAATTTTATAACAGGAATTATCCACCAGATCCCAGTTGTTGATATGCTCCAAATACTGAAGGTAAAAATCCACAATTTCCTGTTTTTCCTCTTCATATTTTGATTTCTCATACTTTAAAACCAGCATCAGCAGGGCACAGTGCCGATGTTCATGGATTTTAGAACAAAGCAATTCGCTCAGTTCTTTTAAAGAAATTTTTTGAAAATAAGCTTTGGCTATTTTCCTTTGATCTGGAACAGTCACCCCAATAAATTCATCGCCCTCAGCATATTCTCCCGGTCCGGATTTGAAAAACCGCGGAAAAAAATCCTTCTTCTCGGGCTGAGAAAGGCATTCAAGCGCAATTTTGATTTCGTTGGTCATTATTTCTCCGTTTCCTCGTCCTCGAAATATTCAAACAAAAAATCATTATAGGGAAATCTTGAAATATGAATCCGATGAACTTCGTCATAAATCAGTTTTTTCATTTCCGGGAAATTTTCTTTAGTAAGAGCTGAAACAAACACCGTAGGATGTTTGGACTTGGCCATCCAGGTTTTCATCCATTCTTCAAGTGAAATATTTTTTCGTGTGAAAGGCGTCAGATCATCTTCCGATTTTTGTTCATAAGCAAAAGCATCAATCTTGTTGAAAACCATGATCATCGGTTTCTGATGTGCATTGATTTCCATCAGAATTTGATTTACAGAGTCGATATGATCCTCAAAACTTTCATGAGATATGTCCACCACATGAATGAGTAAATCCGCTTCACGAACCTCATCAAGTGTAGATTTAAAACTTTCCACCAGTTGTGTAGGTAATTTCCGGATAAATCCAACAGTGTCGGTTAAAAGAAACGGCAAATTCCCTATCACTACTTTTCTCACTGTAGTATCCAAGGTGGCGAACAGCTTATTTTCAGCAAAAACTTCTGATTTTGAAAGGGAATTCATCAGGGTAGATTTTCCGACATTGGTGTAGCCTACCAAAGCGACGCGCACCATTTTTCCCCGGTTTTGCCTTTGGGTTGTCATTTGTTTGTCGATGGATTTCAGTTTTTCTTTCAATAGGGAAATTCTGTCGCGGATAATCCTTCTGTCTGTTTCAATTTCCGTTTCACCCGGACCGCGCATCCCGATTCCTCCTCGTTGTCTTTCCAGGTGAGTCCACATTCTGGTCAAACGGGGAAGCAGGTATTCATATTGCGCCAATTCTACCTGAGTGCGAGCGTAAGAAGTTTGTGCTCTTTGGGCGAAAATATCGAGAATCAAATTCGTTCTGTCAATGATCTTCACTTCCAATTCCCGTTCGAGATTTTTCAATTGTGAAGGGGAAAGTTCGTCATCAAAAATAACGGTTCCGATTTCGTTTGCTTTTACATATTCTCTGATTTCTTCTGCTTTCCCGCTACCTACAAAGGTTTTGGGATCAGGCTGAGTCATTTTCTGGGTGAATTTTTTTTCTACGCTAGCACCCGCCGTGAAGGCTAGGAACTCCAGTTCTTCCAGATATTCGTTTAGTTTTTCTTCATTTTGATCTCTGGTAATTAGGCCTACCAAAACGGAGCGTTCATAACTGTGATCTTTTTTTTCAAGCATAAATTCTTCCTTTCAATGTTACAAATTTAGTTTTTTTGACGGTTATAAATTACTTTTAAAACCAGCAGAATCGTGGTGGCAATACAGGCAACAGAGTTGGTAACAATCATGGAAATATGTTCCTGAATAATGCCGTACCAAAGCCAAAGTCCTGAACTCACAATACCTATTATGCAGGTAAGTAAGGATATTTCCGCAGCGGATTTCTCTCTAAAAATTTTTAGGATCTGGGGAATAAATAATGCGGAAGATAGCCCTCCTGCAATAAATCCGATGATTTCGGGATCTACATCCATCTGTTGTATTTATCCGTAAATAACGGGCTTTGGAAGCGAATACTGTTTCTACTATTTTGGATATTTCATATAAAATCTGCAGAAAATCACTTTGCAGAAACAGTAAAGATCATGTTGTTGCCTTTCTTGTCTGAGAGAATCAGACGTTGATTTTCAATTTGATAGGATTTCATGGTTGCGATTTTTGAAATAAATGTTCTTTCCAGTTCCATATTATTTTCACAATACATCATGGTGGTGCCAATATCGGAAAACTCAACATTCCCTTTTAAATCGAATTTAGCGGTCACAAATAAATTATTACATCCCATGTAGGCACTATATTGATTGGCAGCAGATTCTTGAGGGATTAGGTTCAGATGTGCATTATTTTTCGTTAGCTGGGCTTCATCAAAATCGCTAAAGGAAATCAGCCTCCACTGTTTTTCGAGTTGATCTTTGTTGTGTTGTGAATTACAATTCATCATGAGAATAAGCATTAAAGGGAGTAGCAATTGCATGGCGAAACTTTTCATTTATCCGGGTTTTTTAAACAGATCATTCAAAAATACATTAAAAAATGATTAAATTGCGGCAAATTTAATCTTACTTATGAAAAAAATATTTTTACTCTTAACATTCATGTTGAGTTTTGTTCAAATGAGGGCAGATGAAGGAATGTGGCTAATGATGTTGGTAAACAGACTGAAAGGACAGGATTTACAGAAAAAAGGACTAAAACTAACTGCAGAAGAAATTTATTCTGTGAATGGCTCCAGCCTGAAAGATGCCATTGTGCAGTTTGGCGGCGGTTGTACTGCGGAAATGGTGTCCAAAGAAGGATTGCTATTCACGAATCACCACTGTGGTTACGGGCAGATTGCAGCACTTTCCACCCCTGAAAAAGATCATCTCACCAATGGCTTCTGGGCGATGGATAAAAGCCAGGAACTTCCTGCTAAAGGCCTATCCGTTAGATTCCTAGTTAGAATGGATGATGTTTCCAACAGAATTAATGCGTTGCTAAACAACCAAATGTCAACAAAAGAAAGAAGAGACATTATCGACGCTGAGTACAAAAAAATCCAGAATGAAAATTCAGAAAATGGGAAATACACTGTTGTAGTTCGCGATTTCTATAATGGAAATGAGTTCTATTATTTTGTTTATCAGGATTTTAAAGATGTGAGATTGGTCGGAACTCCTCCGAATTCCATCGGAAAATTCGGTGGTGATACTGACAACTGGGAATGGCCAAGACACACTGGAGATTTCGCGGTTTTTAGAGTTTATTCTGATGTCAACGGAAATCCGGCAGAATATTCCCCGAATAATGTCCCCATGAAGCCTAAACACCATCTGCCGGTTTCCATAAAACCCTTCAAGGCAGGAGATTTTGCAATGATCGTAGGCTATCCGGGAAGAACGAACCGCTATATGACTTCGTTTGGGATAGATCAATTGGTAAATAAAGATTACCCGGGTTGGGTAGATGCTTCCAGAAATGCAATGGACGTAATGAAAAAGTATATGGACCGCGATCAGGCTACGAAATTAAATTATGCTTCACAGTACGCTTCGGTGGCCAACTATTGGAAAAACAGACAGGGAACTATTGAATCTGTCATTAAAAACGGAACGATTCAGGATAAACAAAAAGTAGAAGAAGTTTTCCAGAAATGGGCTCAGAAATCTGAAAACAAGGAACTTTACGGAAACGTTCTTGCTGATATGCAGTCATATTATCAAACAACTTCTGCCAGAAGCGTTGAAAGAAATTATGCTGCACAAATGACCAGAAATGCAAAGTATATTTCCTACGCAGTGTCTTTAGGAAATGCTTTCAAAACGATGATGAACGAAACTGATACTGCGAAAAAAGCGGAAATGAAGAAAACTTTGTCGGAAAGAATCAATACAATGTATGAAAAATTCAATCCGGCAATGGAGCAGGAAATGCTGAAAACCATGGTGAACCTGTATAAATCCAAAGTAAATGGCTTTGTGGCTTCGCCTTACTTCCAGCACATCAACGCTGATCTTCTGGACGATGTTGCAAAACATTCCATTTTTGCCAACAGAAATTCAGCGATGAACTTCTTGAACAATCCGGATATGCAAACGCTGGAAAGAGATGCGCTTTACAAACTGGGCAACGGCTATGTGGAAGATCAAAGAAAACTGAACGATAAATACGCAGGTGAAGATGATAAATTCAGTAACATCAACAGACTTTATTTTGACGGTTTAAGAAAATCTCATCCTAACAGAGAGTTTTATCCCGATGCCAACTCTACCATGAGAATTACTTTCGGGAAAATCTCCACGCTCCCATTCAGAGATGACAGAAATTACCATGGTGTTACCAATAATTTCTACACGGATCTGGACGGAACTGTAGCAAAATACATAAAAGGAGACGAAGAATTCGATATGCCACAAAAGCTGATCGACCTGAATGCCAAGAAAGATTATGGACAATACGCTGATCCTGCAGGATATCTTCCCGTTAACTTTCTTACCGATAATGATATCACGGGAGGAAATTCCGGATCGCCAGTACTGAATGGTAATGGAGAACTGATTGGTTTAGCTTTTGACGGGAACTCTGAAGCACTGTCCGGCGACATCGTTTTCGAGGAAGACTGGCAGAAAACCATCGCTGTGGATTCCAGATATGTACTTTGGGTAATCGACAAATTCGCCGGAGCCGGCCATTTAATCAACGAAATGACAATTGTAAAGTAATATTTACTTTAAATATAACTTGCAAAGACTGCCTCCGAAAGCGAGGCAGTCTTTATTTTTATTCAAATTCTCTTAAAATATCCAAAAACTTAAAATGATTCTTGAAAGAAATTACTAAATTAGCCACCATTAATAATTTTAGAACAATGAAAAGAATATTTTTACTGCTTACATTCCTTCTGAGTTTTGTACAGATGAAGGCTGATGAGGGAATGTGGCTCATGATGCTGATCAAAAGACTGAATGGAGTGGATATGCAGCGCCAGGGCCTGAAACTGACTCCTGAAGAAATTTATTCCGTCAACAATTCTTCCCTGAAAGATGCTATTGTAAGCTTCGGAGGATATTGTACCGGCGAAATTGTTTCCGATCAGGGATTAATTTTTACCAATCATCACTGCGGATATGAAAACATAGCAGCGGCTTCCACCCCGGAGCAGGATTACCTGAAAAACGGATTCTGGGCCATGAAGCAGAAAGATGAATTTAATGCGAAGGATCTTTATGTCCGCTTCCTTATCAGAATGGATGATGTAACACAAAGAATCAATTCAAAACTGAACTCTTCAATGACTGAAGAACAGCGCAAAGCCGTCATCGACAAAGAATACAAAGCCATTCAAACTGAAAACTCAGAAAATGGAAAATATACTGTTGTAGTTCGTGATTTCTTCAACGGAAATGAATTTTATTATTTCGTTTATCAGGATTTTAAAGATGTGAGACTGGTAGGTGCACCTCCGTCGGCCATAGGGAAATTCGGTGGCGATACCGATAACTGGGAATGGCCCAGACATACCGGAGATTTTGCCGTTTTCAGAGTGTATGCTGATGCGAAAGGAAATCCTGCAGAATACGACCCTAAGAATGTTCCTTTGAAACCGAAACACCATCTTCCTGTTTCCCTGAAAGGCTTTCAGCCGGGAGATTTCTCTATGATCATCGGCTATCCCGGACGAACTAACCGTTATATGACATCATTTGGGATCAATCAACTTATTACCAAAGATTATCCGGCTTGGGTCGAAGCTTCCAATCTTGCGATGCAGGTAATGAAAAAATACATGGACAGAAATAAAGCTACGCAACTGAACTATGCTTCCCAATATGCTAATGTGGCTAATTACTGGAAAAACAGACAGGGAACTATTGATGCAGTGATTAAAAATTCTACTATTTCTGAGAAGCAGAGTGAAGAAAATGCTTTTAATAACTGGACACTACTTCCTGAAAATCATGAGTATATCGGTATTTTAGATGAAATAAGAACTTATTATCAACAGGTTTCGCAACGCAATGTAGAAAGAAGCTATAATATTCAGCTCCAGATCAATTCCAAATACATAACGACACCTTTTCAGCTCGGGAATTTATTTAAAACCTATGCCGATCAGGATATGCAGAACAGAATTAAAATGAGACCCCAGCTGGAGGAAGCCATCAATGATTTTTATTCTGATTTCGATGCCGAACTGGAAGGCGAAATGCTGAACAGCTTGGTTAAGCTCTATCAAACGAAAGTAGATCGTGAAGTAGCTTCATCAACACTGATGGCGCAGGATGCTTCCAACCTTTCTTTGCAGGCACATTCTTCAATATTTGCCAACAAGGCTTCAGCCCTCAATTTCATGCTGAATCCTGATAAAGTAAAACTGGACGCCGATCCACTGTACCGACTTTCCAATGCGTATGTGGCCGATCAAAGAGCTTTGGCTAAGAAATTCTCTCTGGTAGAAAGTAACTTTGCCAGAAACAACAGAATGCTGATGGATGGTTACAGAAAGGCGTTCCCACAGAAAACCTTCTATCCTGATGCGAACGGAACCATGAGATTAACGTACGGAAAAGTTGCCACACTCCCTCAAAGAGCAGACAGAAGTTACAAGGGAATTACCGAGAATTTCTATACCGATATGCAGGGTCTGGTGGATAAATACAAAGAAGGAGACGAAGAATTTGATCTTCCTAAAAGAGTTCTCGATATGCACGCTACCAGAGATTACGGAATTTATGCCGATGCAGCAGGATATTTACCAGTCAATTTCCTTACAGATCATGATATCACAGGAGGAAATTCCGGATCACCGGTGATTGATGCGGAAGGAAACCTGATAGGAATCGCTTTTGACGGAAATTCTGAAGCGCTTTCAGGGGACATTGTTTTCGAACCGAAATGGCAGAAAACCATCAATGTTGATATCCGTTTTGTAATGTGGACCATCGATCAGTATGCAGATGCTAAAAGAATTGTTGATGAAATGACTTTCGTTACCAACGAGCATCCGACGCCTGTGAAGGGTAGCGTTCTGAAAGCAAAAAAGAAAAGATAACCCATCTTCCCATCAATAAAAAACCGGAGAATTTCTTCGGTTTTTTTGTTTGTTCTGCTTTACTTAAATACATCTGATGTTTTAAAAAAAGGGTATGGCTCACTAAACCAAATTTTCTGATTACTCGTAGTAAAAATCATGCATTCCTGAAGACGATACAATGGGTGGAGAAACGGAGCGTTCCAGAAACAATTTTGAAAAAACTTTTTATTAGCTTTAATCTTTGAATACTTTAAAGGGAATTATTGCCTGCATAAAGTTCTTTGCTCTATAACACCTGACATAAAAAATTGATTGTCAGGGTGTAAGATGCTGAAAATCAGGCAAGGAACAAAAAAATAGCTGAAAACCAATTAATTAAATTAAGGAAAAAGTTGGAAAAAAAAATCTAACGTCCCATGAGCGGCAGTCAATGCTGCATTTTTTATTTTCATAAACATATAAAATCTTATATTTGTTCCCGTAAAATATCCATTCTCAATGAAAGTATCAAAAGAAATAAAAGCAGGTGTTATTGCCATTCTGGCCATTGTAGGATTTGTTTTACTGTTCCAGTTTATGAAAGGAAAAAGCCTGTTCACTACAGATAATGTTTTCTATGCAAAATATGATAATGTAGAAGGATTAACCGCTTCAAGCCCGGTTTCCATTAACGGACTGAAAGTAGGTAAAGTAGATCAGATTATTCCCATTTCCAAAAGCAACGGCGATATTCATTTTGTGGTCAAACTGTTAGTACACGACGATTTTCAGTTTTCAACACAATCAACTGTCGAGATTTTTGAGCCGGGAATTATGTCGGCCAAAGAAATGAAAATCAATCTGGCTTCCGGCGGAACGATGGCAAAAGACGGAGATACCCTAAAAGGTGCTTTTAAAATGTCGATGCTGAACAATATTTCCTCTCAGGTTGGGCCAGTGAAAGATCAGGTTCAGGAAGTTTTGAGACGGGTAGATTCTCTCACCAGCAATGCCAATAAAATTTTTGATGATCAGAATCGTGCAGAAATCAGAGCTTTGCTTATTAATCTGAACAGAGCGGTATCCGCTCTGGAAGGAACCTCAGGTAGTGTAAATTCCTTAATTGCAAACAACGATCCCAGAGTGCAAAGGGTTCTGGACAATGCCAATGAAACCATGATTTCGGCTAACGTGGCTGTAGATAAGTACGGAAATCTTGCAGAAAGTATTGATACAAGAAAGCTTAATAGTACTATCAATAATCTGGATCGGACTGTGAGCAAATTAAATGATGTTATTGTTGGCATTGAAAACGGGCAAGGAAGTTTAGGAAAACTCGCAAAAGATGAGCAACTTTACGACAATCTTCAGGAAACTTCAAAAAATCTGAACGAACTGGTGATGGACTTGAAAGCTAACCCTAAAAGGTACCTTAACTTCTCGGTTTTCGGTAAAAGTAGTAAAGATTAAATTCCCCTAGGATGGCGTATATAGATAATATTCTTTTTGTTGTATTGCTTATTGTAGGTTTCGGACTTTTTTTCAGAAGCCTGAAAGAAATATACAGAAATATACAGTTAGGAAAAAAAATAAACCGTTCCGATCGTAAAAAAGAGCGTTGGGCATTAATGGCTAATGTCGCTTTGGGACAAAGTAAAATGGGAACTAGACCAGTTGCCGGTTTTCTTCATCTTTTGGTTTATTTAGGATTTATTATTGTCAATATCGAACTGATCGAAATCATCGTAGATGGAATCTTTGGAACCCACCGTTTTTTAGCTGGAATATTAGGCGCAACTTTTTATAATATACTGACCTCAGTACTGGAAGTGATGGCCTTTTTAGTGGTTATAGCAGTAGTTTTATTCTTTATCAGAAGAAATTTCTACGGCGTTAAACGTTTGACCATGAAGGAACTTTTCGGTTGGCCAAAGAATGATGCAAACTGGATCCTGATCATTGAATTTCTGCTGATGGTAGCCTTTTTCACGATGAATACTACCGATTTTATTCTTCAGCAAAGAGGAGTATATGCCCAGCACGGGTTTTTTCCCGTTTCGCAAAACCTGATAGTTCCGGTGTATGAGTGGTTCAGCTTTGGCAACGGATTTATCTTATTCGTTGAAAGAGCAGCTTGGTGGCTTCATTTCGTCGGAATTCTTTTCTTCATGAATTATTTGTATTATTCCAAACATCTTCATATTATTTTTGCTTTTCCGAATACGTGGTTTGCTAATCTGGAACCCAAAGGGAAATTTAACAACCTAGAGTCGGTAACGAAAGAAATAAAACTGATGATGGATCCTAATGCAGATCCGTATGCTGCACCTCCGGAACCAGATCCGAATGCGGTACCGGAAAAGTTCGGAGCCAGTGATATTTTTGATTTGAACCAAATGCAATTGCTGAACGCTTACACTTGTACCGAATGCGGAAGATGTACTGCAGTTTGCCCGGCAAATATTACCGGTAAAAAGTTGTCTCCACGAAAAATCATGATGGACACCCGCGACCGCGTGGAAGAAGTAGGAAGAATTATCAATAAAAACGGAAAATTTATTGATGATGGCAAGAAACTTATTGATGATCATATCACAAGAGAAGAACTTCGTGCTTGTACCACTTGCAACGCTTGTGTAGAAGCCTGTCCTGTGCTTATAGATCCGTTGTCTATTATAATGGATCTTAGAAGATTTATGATTATGGAAGAATCGTCAGCACCGCAGGAATGGAATCTTATGTTCCAGAATATTGAAAATAATGCTGCGCCTTGGCAGTACAGTCAGGCTGACCGTCTGAACTGGGCAAATGATTAACCTGCCATTAAAAAGATAAATTATTCTGATTTTAACCAACAGAAACAATGCAAATTAAAACAATGGCAGAATATGCTGCCGAAGGAAAATCGCCGGAAGTACTATTTTGGGTAGGTTGTGCAGGAAGTTTTGATGACCGCGCCAAAAAAATAACCCGTGCTTTTTGTAAAATACTGGATAATATAGGCGTGGAATTTGCCGTTCTGGGTCCCGAGGAAAGTTGTACCGGCGATCCCGCAAAACGTGCAGGAAATGAATTCGTTTTCCAGATGATGGCGATGACGAATATTGAAATTCTGAACGCTTACGAAGTTAAAAAAATCGTCACTGCATGTCCGCACTGTTTCAATATCATCAAAAATGAATATCCTGAGTTAGGCGGAGTTTATGAAGTGGTGCATCATACGCAGTTCCTGAAACAGCTTATGCAGGAGGGAAGACTCAAAATAGAAGGGGGGAAATTTGAAGGAAAAAAAATAACCTTTCATGATCCTTGCTATCTTGGCCGTGCCAACGGCGAATACGAAGCTCCCCGGAATTTGCTCCAGAAACTGGATGCTGAACTGGTTGAAATGAAGCGTTGTAAAAGTAACGGATTATGTTGTGGAGCCGGAGGTGCGCAAATGTTCAAAGAACCTGAGAAAGGAAGGAAAGACATTAACGTAGAGCGTACAGAAGAAGCATTAGCGGAAAAACCCAATATCATCGCAACAGGTTGCCCGTTTTGTATGACGATGATGACCGACGGTGTAAAACATGTAAACAGCGATGTTCGGGTAAAGGATATTGCCGAACTCATTGCAGATGCAGAAGAATTATAAAAAAATGAAAATAGAAGAATCAGATATTATAGAAACGAACGATTATAAAGTCCTTATTTATCCGGCTTCCAGGCCATTCACAGCGAAGGAAAGCAAAGCTATTGTGGAAAAACTATACGATTTTCTGGGAACTTGGGCTGCTCACGGGAATCCCCTTTCGTCATCGTTTAAAATTGAAAAAAACCAGTTTATTATTATTGTGGTTGATGAAGAAAAGGAAATGGCTTCCGGTTGTTCTATCGACGCTTTGAATGGCATCATGCGGGAACTGGATAGTGAGTTTCAACTTGGGCTATTTGACAGGATGAAAGCCAGCTATCTGGAAAATGGCGAGGTGAAAACGATGAAATTGCATGATTTCAGGCAGGCAGTAAAGAACAATGAAATTTCCAAAGACATTGAAGTTTTTGATTTTTCTAAAAATACCTACATCAGCTTTCTATCAGATTTTCTTTTGCCTTTACAAAGAAGTTGGGCAGGAATTTACGTTCAATAGTAAATAATTTGAAAAAAATAAAAAAAGGCTGTTTCCGTAGAGACAGCCTTTATTATTTACATTCCTAAAGTTTTCCGAACTCTTTTCAGCGTTTCAGCAGCTATTTTCCGGGTCTTTTCAGCCCCTTCCAGAAGTTTTGCGTCCAATTCCGGAAGGTGGTTCATATAATAGTCGAATTGCGCCCTTTCCCTTTTAAACCGCTCAAGGATTAAATTGAGTAGTTCTGTTTTGGCATGGCCATAACCGAAATTTCCAGCAAGGTATTTTTTCCTCAACTCTTCTGTTTGCTCGGCCGTAGCAATCAGTTCAAAAATTGCAAATACCTTGTCGGTGTCGGGATCTTTGGGCTCTTCCAGAGATCTGGAATCCGTTTCGATGCTCATTATCTGTTTTTTCAGTTGTTTTTCAGGAAGGAAAATATTGATGATGTTTCCTCTGGATTTCGACATTTTATTGCCATCTGTTCCCGGTACATATTTGGTGTCCTCCTGAAGTTCCGCTTTAGGCAATACGAACACATCCCCCATTTGATGGTTAAATCTCGATCCCATATCTCTCGCCATTTCCAAATGCTGTAGTTGATCTTTTCCCACCGGTACCACTTCGGCATCGTAAAGCAAAATATCTGCAGCCATCAGAACAGGATAAGTGAAAAGACCTGCATTTACGTCCTCAAGACGGTCTGCTTTGTCTTTAAATGAATGAGCGAGAGTTAACCTCTGATACGGAAAAAAACATGAAAGGTACCAAGATAGTTCGCACACTTCCGGAATATCACTTTGTCTGTAGAAATAGGTTTTATCAGTCTCTAAACCGCAAGCAAGCCATGCTGCAGCAATTTCGTAAGTATTTCTTTGAAGCTCGTCAGCATTTTTAATCTGGGTTAAAGAATGCATATTGGCGATGAACAGGAAAGATTCGTTTTCCGATTTTTTTGAAAGTTCTATCGCAGGAATAATGGCACCCAGAAGGTTTCCGAGATGTGGCGTTCCGGTGGCTTGAATTCCGGTTAGGATTCGTGACATAAAGAGAAATTTGCGGTTACATTTAATGCGAAAATAAGAAAAACAAAAACTTCAGGCAATTCGCTGAAGTTTCATGTTGAGTTTTGAATATAAATTCTAAAAATCCAGTCCGTTCGGGAATGCTTTTTTTCTGAAAATAAGCAGTAAAGCTGCACCTACAGATATGGCTGCATCGGCCACATTAAAGATATATTTGAAAAATTCAATTTGTTTGCCACCGATTATAGGCCAGCTTTCCGGCACTGTCCAGTCAATCAACGGAAAATGCAACATATCTACAACACACCCTTTCATAAAAGCGGAATATCCTTCCCCGAAAGGAACTATTTTCGAAACACCGCCATATTCTATCCATCGGTTTACGCTTTCGTCATACACAGTACCACTGTCGAAGATCATTCCGTAAAACATTCCGTCAATCAGGTTGCCGATAGCTCCGGCGAAAATCATAGCCATCGGGATCAGAAGATAATTGGTTGTGATTCCTTGTTTTTTCCATTTCATAAAAAGATATACCATGCCTCCGATGAGGAAAAGACGAACGATGACTAGGAAATATTTTCCCAGTAATCCACCAAAATGAAATCCGTAAGCCATCCCGGGATTTTCCACAAAAGTTAGGCGAAACCAGTCCAGTCCCATTACGGGAATACTTTCTCCGTACTGAAAATTGGTTTTTATATAGAATTTAGATGCCTGATCTATTATAAGAATAAGGAGGGCAACGAGGGCAATTTTCTTCATAAATTTTCTAAAAGTAAGAGGTTAACGATCGAATTCTGTTATTTAAAAATTCTGATCACTTCTTCCTCCTCCTGGTTAATAAGTTTTGTGAGTGAATTTCTCCTCCATTTCATCCTATTTCTTCGAAAGCTTATCTAGTCTCTTCCTGTCTTTTTCGGACAGATCATCGATGCCGTTTTCTCCCATTTTGCTCAGCAGCCGGTCGATTTCTTTTTGTCTTGAAACTTTCTCAGCATTGAATTTGTCGTCGATCGTGTAGTTTTTCTCTGCGTTAGGCGCAATTTTCTCCTTAATTTCCTTTCGAAAGAAATAGGTGAAAATTACTACTACAGCGAGAATGATTAAGACAGTATTCAAATTTTAAAAAGATAAAAAGGATAACTTACAATATCTCTACAATGACTAATGGTTGTGTTTCGCAGAGGGCTGTAAATTTTAATTCATGAATTTATAATGTGTTACCGTTGCATATTTTTCGCCTCGATGCTTAGCGTAGCGTGCGGCACGGCTTTCAGCCTTTCCTTAGGAATCAGTTTTCCGGTCACTCTGCAAACGCCGTAAGTTTTATTTTCGATGCGGATAAGGGCATGTTTCAGATCGCGGATAAATTTTTCCTGGCGGCCGGCCAGAATTGCATTCTGTTCCTTGCTCAGGGTTTCAGCACCTTCTTCAAAAGCCTTGAAAGTTGGTGATGTATCATCGGTTCCGTTATTCTGATCGTTCACGAAATTTTCATTAATCAAAGCCAGATCTTTTTCGGCTTTCTCTATTTTAGCGATAATTAATTCTTTGAATTCTTTTAAATCAGCATCGCTGTAACGCTGTCTCTCTTCTGCCATGTCTGCAAATTTTCGATGTTGTTTAATTAATTTATATGTTTTTTAGAAAGTGATTCAAGATAAGAAATATTTTCAGATTTTGCTAACTTTTACGTTAAAGGGAATCTCATCAATCTCGATCCTGTCATAATCTGTGAGTGAATTTACAATTTCTATTTTATCTGACAATACTTCGTCTGAAATATATTGTTGATTCTTGAGAATTTCTGTTTCAAACGGTGAGTTCTCTTCTATCTGAATTGAAATTCTGTCGGTTAAGTCAAAATCCTTTTCTTTCCTTAGATTTTGGATTCGGTTGACAAATTCTCGGGCAATTCCTTCCGATTTGAGTTCTTCAGTTACGGTCAGGTCTAGTGCAACGGTAATTTTCCCTTCGCTGGCTACCGTCCATCCCGGAATATCTTTGGTTGTTATTTCCACATCTTCCAGACGAATTTCGTGGCCGGATACGGTCATGCTTCCGGTTCTCTCAAGGTTAGCAATTTGTTCGCTGCTCAATGAAGAAATTTCTGCACCTACGGTTTTCATGTCTTTTCCAAGTCTTGAACCAAGTGTTTTAAAATTGGGCTTAATCTGTTTTACAATCAGATGCGACGCTTCTTCAGCATTGATGAGCTGTAGTTCTTTCACGTTCACTTCCTGTTTTATAAGATCGGAAACCGCCACTATTTGTTTCTCTAATTTTTGATCCAGTACAGGAATCATTACTTTCTGAAGCGGCTGCCGGACTTTGATATTCTCTTTTTTTCTGAGTGAAAATACCATGGAAGTGACCGTTTGCGCCAAATGCGTTTTTTCTACCAGATCCTTATCTATTATGCTTTCTTCGGCTATCGGAAAATCTGTTAAATGTACAGACGTAGCTGTGTCTTTTCCGGTTACGATATTCAGATCCTGATAGAGGCGATCCATAAAGAAAGGCGCAATGGGCGCAGAAAGTTTCGCTACAGTTTCCAGACAGGTGTAAAGTGTTTGGTAGGCAGAAATTTTATCAGCAGAATAGTCGCCTTTCCAGAATCGCCTTCTGCACAATCTTACGTACCAGTTGCTTAGGTTGTCATTCACGAAAGTGTTGATGGCTCTTGCTACCTTTGTTGGTTCATAATCTTCGTAAAATTCCTTTACTTCTTTTATGAGGATATTCAGTTCCGAAAGAATCCACCGGTCGATTTCAGGACGGTTCTCCACGTCTTTCTCTTCATATTTAAAACCATCTACATTGGCATAAAGCGCAAAAAAGGAATACGTATTGTAAAGCGTTCCGAAGAATTTTCTCCGCACTTCATCAATTCCTTCCACATCAAATTTCAGATTTTCCCACGGGTTCGCATTGGAAATCATGTACCAGCGCGTCGCATCCGGCCCGTATTTTTTCAAAGTTTCAAATGGATCTACAGCATTTCCAAGGCGTTTTGACATTTTCTGTCCGTTTTTGTCCAGAACCAAACCGTTGGAAACCACATTTTTATAGGCAACGGAATCGAAAACTGAAGTTGCAATCGCATGCAGCGTATAAAACCAGCCACGGGTTTGATCGACACCTTCTGCAATAAAATCGGCAGGAAATGCTTTTTTCTTGTCAATTAATTCTTTATTTTCAAAAGGATAATGTAGCTGCGCATACGGCATTGCGCCGGAATCGAACCATACGTCGATCAAATCGCTTTCGCGCTTCATGGGCTTTCCGGAATTGGAAACAAGGATGATTTCGTCCACATAATTTTTATGAAGATCTACTTTTGCATAGTTTTCATCGGACATATTTCCGATTTCAAAATCTGAAAAAGGATTTTCTGTCATCATTCCTGCGGCGACGGATTTTTCAATTTCAGAATAAAGTTCTTCTACGGATCCGATGATTTTCTCTTCTTTCAAGTCTGCACTTCTCCAGATAGGCAGCGGTAT
>JAEYOX010000062.1 GCA_023411265.1 Bacteroidota bacterium
GCATACACCAGAAGCAAAACTGCCATTGTACGAGTCGAAATCAGGATGTTTTGAAGTTTTTTCATAAGAAGAGGAAGTATTTCAGACGATATAGTCTGAATTAGTTTTTCGATGATGTGCAAAAATACATTCTATAAATTAATTAAGCGAATTTGAATAATGATTTTTATCAATTCCTTTGGGCATCTACAGAAGCTACGTTCCACATCAATATTCCCTACCCAAAAAATTAATCAATAATGCTCTATTACAGTAAAGCTGGAAACCGGTTTGTAATCTAGGTGATTTTTGGCGATTTACACTTTTACAACCGTTCCTAGGAGATGGTTTTTAATTTTGTGTGCTACAAAACATCATGAAAACACAAATGCTGAAAAGCATTCTAACCGTACTGCGAAGGCAGCGCGGTTTTCTGTGTCAGTATTTGTTGTCAGGGAGAAAGGTTGATGGCTTCGCCACATGTTTTGCAATAGCGGGCGTCATCATCATTTTCGCTGTTCCCGCATCGTTTGCAAATTCTCGTTTTCGTCATGCCTCGTTTCATTTGCGAGGTGACGATTCCTGTAGGAACAGCAATAATGCTGTAACCACAAAGCATGAGAATCATCGAAATAAATTTTCCCAAACCCGTTGCCGGCGCAATATCTCCATACCCCACCGTAGTAATAGTAACTACCGCCCAATAAATACAGGTAGGAATATCAACAAAACCATTTTCTCCGCCTTCTACAACGTACATCACTGAGCCCAAAATGGTAACCAGGATCATAATAAACAGCAGGAAAATATAAATTTTTCGGGAGCTGTTGCGCAAAGCCTGAACAATATAATGGCCGTCATTCATATAATCCATCAGGTTCAGAATACGGAAAACCCTCAGAATTCTCAGTAGCCTGATAATGCTCAGGAATTTCGTGAACGGGAAGAAAAGGCTGATGAAAAAAGGCAGGATGGACATAAAATCAATAATGCCCATAAAACTGAAAATATAATCTTTTTTGTTTTTTACTATGATGACCCGGATGAAATACTCGATAGTAAAAAGAATGGTAATGATCCATTCAATATAGACCAAAAATAAATGATAGCGCAGATCTACCCTTGGCATGCTTTCCATCATGACCAACACGGTACTCAATATAATCAGCACCAGAAGCGACAGGTCAAAAATTCTTCCTGCAGGAGTATCGGCAAAATAAATGATCCTGAAAAGTTTGCGTTTCCAGGGCGTATTTTCGGGAATCAGATTATGTTCTCTTCTTGCCATCAGCTTGGATAAGGCGGCTAAATTAATCAAAAATTAGTAATTTGCTCAAAAATTAAAAATGAAACTCAACCATATTATTTCTGTAATAGAAGACCGTCTGCCGCGCGGACAGGCGGAAGATTTTGACAATGTCGGACTGTTGTGCGGCCGCCCCGAAAGTGACATTACCGGAATCCTGATTTGTCATGATGCACTGGAATCTGTAGTGGACGAAGCTATAGCAACAGGTATGAATTTAATTGTCGCTTTTCATCCTATTATTTTCTCCGGCCTCAAATCCATCACCGGTAATAATTATGTGGAACGTGCAGTGATGAAAGCCATTGAAAATAAAATCGCTTTATATGCCATTCATACCGTTTGGGATAATGATTATTTTGGAGTGAATTACCGCATTGCACAAGAACTCGGGCTTCAAAACAGAAAAATCTTAATACCAAAGAAAAATATTCTGAAACAACTGGCAGTCTATGTTCCACCGGAATATGCAGAGCAGGTTCGGCAGGCGGTTTTCAGTGCCGGAGCGGGAAATATCGGATTCTATGACGAATGCAGTTTCACTGTACCCGGAAGCGGTACCTTTCGGCCTCTTCCAGGTTCCGATCCTTTTGAAGGAGAAGAAGGCGTTCGGGAAAATACTGACGAACAAATGCTGTATTTCATTTTTGAAGATTTCAAAAAACCCGCAGTGTTGAAGGCGATGAAAGATGCCCATCCATATGAAGAAGTAGCCTACCAGATATTCACTGTGGAAAATGAACATCAGTACACGGGCTTAGGCTGTTTTGGAGATCTTGAAAATCCGATGTTGGAAAAAGAATTTTTGCAGATGGTGAAAGAATGTTTTGACCTGAAAGTGATTCGTCACTCCCAGTCGGGAAAAGCAACCATACAAAGAGTGGGAGTGCTGGGAGGAAGCGGAGCAAGCGGAATAAAAGCTGCAAAAGCCCACAAATGTGATGCTTATCTGACGGGCGATGTGAAATACCATGATTTTTTCCAGTCAGAAGGTAAAATGTTGATTTGCGATATTGGTCATTTTGAATCAGAACAGTTTGTTACTCAACAATTATTTGAGTTATTGTCGGAAAAATTTCCTAAATTTGCAATCTCTAAATCTCAGGAAAATACGAATCCTGTAAATTATTTTATATAAAATATGGCTAAGAAAACAATTGAAATCTCAGTGGAGGAAAAACTGAGAGCACTTTATGACCTTCAGATTATCGATTCCAGACTGGACGAGATTCGGAATACCCGCGGCGAATTGCCGATTGAGGTGGAAGATCTGGAGATTGAAATTGAAGGATTGGAAAAGAGAGCGGAAAAATTTGAAGCAGAAATCAAAGAGCAGAATAATGAAATCAACACCAAAAATGAAGTCATTAATCATTCAAAATCGCTCATTGAAAAATATAAAGCCCAGCAGGATAACGTCAGAAACAATAAAGAGTTTGAAGCTTTAGGAAAAGAAATCGAATATCAGGATCTTGAAATTCAGCTTTCTGAAAAAAGAATCAGGGAATTCAGCGCTAAAATTGAACATAAAACCGAAATGTTAAATGAGCTGATGGCCAAGATTGAAGAACTGAAGCAACATCTTGTTTTCAAAAAAGAAGAACTGGAAGGCTTAGTAGCAGAAACTCAGAAAGAAGAAGAATATTTACTTGGAAAATCTGAAGAGTTTGCAGCCAAGATAGATGACAGACTGCTGAAATCTTATCGCAGAATCCGCGACAATTCAGCCAACGGATTAGCGGTAGTAGGTCTGGAAAGAGGTGCACCGAAAGGCTCATTCTTCATGGTTCCGCCACAGAAACAGATGGAAATTGCACAGCGGAAAAAAATTATTATTGACGAGCACAGCGGGAAAATCCTGGTAGATGATGATTTGGTAAACGAAGAAATGGAAAAAATGCAGGACATCATTAAGTTCTAAAACTTATCTTATTACATACAAAATCCCCGGACTTCTCCAAGTTCGGGGATTTTTTATCCTGTGCGAAGAATCTGAATTCAGATATAAAGTACGTTTCAGCAGAATTAAATCATCAACCAACCTGCGTGATGTGTTGCGCCTTAGTCCAGCACCATGCTCAGTTGAATTCTTTTTCGGGTTTCGTCTATTTCTACCACCTTTACCTGAACGTGCTGTTGCAGTTGTACCACTTCATTCACATCGGAAACAAATCCTTTTTTCAGCTGCGAAACATGAACGAGTCCGCTTTCTTTGATGCCGATATCCACAAAACACCCGAATGCGGTGATATTATTCACGATGCCGGGAAGAATCATTCCTGATTTCAGATCTTTCAAACTTTTTACGGAAGGATCAAATTCAAAAACCTTCGCTGATTTTCGCGGATCCAATCCTGGTTTTTCAAGTTCTTTCAGAAGATCACGAACGGTTAAAATTCCGATGGCATCGGTCACATATTTTTCCGGCTGAATCTTGCAAATGACTTCCCTGTTTCCGATGAGTTCAGTGATATTCTTACCAAGATCCTGAGCAATTTTCTGAACCACAGGATAAGCTTCCGGATGTACCGCAGAATTATCCAGAGGGTTTTCACCCTGAACAATTCTCACAAAAGCAGCAGCCTGTTGAAAAGCTTTTTCCCCAAACCGCGGAACTTTTTTAAGATCCCGCCGGTTTCTGAATGCACCGTTTTCTGCACGGTAATTCACAATATTTTCCGCCATCTTCTCACCAATACCGGAAACGTAACTCAGCAGGGATTTGCTCGCAGTATTCAGATTGATTCCGACTCCATTCACACACTTCATTACTGTGGAATCCAGTTCCTGCTTTAGCATCGATTGATCTACATCATGCTGATATTGTCCGACACCAATGGATTTCGGATCTATTTTCACCAGTTCTGCAAGTGGATCTGCCAGCCGTCGTCCGATAGAAATGGCGCCACGAACAGTGACATCGTATTCAGGAAATTCATCCCGGGCGGTTTTGCTGGCCGAATATACTGAAGCACCGGCTTCCGAGACCACAAAAACCTGCGGCGGATTCTCAAATGCAATTTTCCTGATAAAAAATTCAGTCTCTCGGCTTGCAGTACCGTTTCCAATGGAAATCGCCTGAATCTTATACGCGTTCACCATGGACCGGATCTTTTTCATCGCCATGCCGGTTTCATTTTGCGGCGCATGCGGATAAATAGTTTCATTGTGAAGCAAATTACCATTCTCATCCAGACATACCACTTTACAGCCACTGCGGTACCCCGGATCAATGGCGAGGATTCTTTTTTCGCCTAATGGTGGAGCCAGCAACAGTTGTCTCAGGTTTTCTGAGAAAACAGCAATAGATTTTTCGTCCGCTTTTCTTTTGGCTTCCTGAAGGGTTTCATTGGCTAAGGCAGGCTCCAGAAGCCTTTTGTAACTGTCTCTTATGGCCAGTACAATCTGATCAGAGCATTCATTACAGGACTTGATCACCGTTTTTTCAATAAAGGAGAGGGCATCTTCTTTATTAACGGAGATATTGGTTTTCACAAAACCTTCGCCTTCTGCTCTCAGCATAGCCAGCAAGCGGTGAGAAGGGATACGGCTGAGGTTTTCTTCCCAATCAAAATACTGTGAAAACTTCCGGGCTGCTTCTTCTTCCTTTTTTGCTTTCACTACTTTGGAACTGATGGTGGCACTACGACTGAACAGTCTTCTCAGGTTTTTACGGACATACAGATGTTCATTAATCCATTCTGCAATAATATCTCTTGCACCCTGAAGAGCGTCTTCTTCAGTAATTACCTGATCGCTAATAAACCTTGAAACCAATGCGGAAAGACCCTGTGGTTTCTGGCTCATGATCATTCTGGCAAGCGGTTCAAGACCTTTTTCCCGGGCAGCGTCAGCACGGGTTTTCCTTCGTTTTTTGAAAGGAAGATACAGATCCTCCAGCTCCTGCAGGTGAAAACTATCTTCAATTTTTGTCCGCAGTTCGGGTGTGAGTGCTTCCTGCTCGCCGATAGACTTCAAAATGCTTTCTTTTCGTTCTATTATTTCTACGAACTGCTGATTCAGTTTGGCAATCTGCTCGATCTGAATTTCGTCCATGTTCCCTGTTACGTCTTTCCGATAACGTGCGATAAAAGGCACCGTATTTTCTTCGGTAAGCAGCTTTAAGGTGGCTTTTATATTCTTTTCCGAGACGGACAGTTGCTTTTGAATAAAACTAATGGGTGTCATGAGATTTTTAAAGTCGCTAAAATACGCACTTTATTAAAATGGTGTGTAATTCCTTTTTGATTTTGCATATTCCACAAAGGTATTTTTTATTTAGTCCGGGTGAAAATATTCTTTACATCATAAATTTTTTTAAAAAAAAGAATATAGGTTGATATGCTTTACGCAACATGTTTAGGCGCTTTTCTGATTTTTCGCTCAATGAACCATGTAAAACGAATAATCCCAAATAATTAAATTTATGGTTTAGTTTAATTATTGATTATAATTCAATTTTAAGCTCAATTAATTTTTATATCCTCAAATTTCAAATGATTTTTATGTTAAAAATTATTTTTCCTATATTTGGAGTTCGATTAACATTAACACTTTTATTATGAAGAAAATTTATGAAAAAGGCTTGTCGTACGAAGTGCGACGAACCTATCTGAAAGGTATTCTTCTGGCTTTTTTCCTTTTGGGATTAAGTTCAGCGAAGATGCAGGCACAGATTTGGACGATTAATTATTGTTCCGGACTACCCTCTGTTACTCAGAGTAGCGCATACGGCCCGATGTATTCCACGGCCAGTGCAAATGCCACCAATAGGCTGGCCACGATTTATCCGGCGTCGCAACTTGCCGGAATTGCCAACCAGGTACTTACGGGAGTTTATTTCCATACCGGTGCCGGGAATTCCAACGGAATGCTGGGAACCCCAAGTTTTAAAGTCTGGCTGAAAGAAGTATCTCAGGACGATTGGGGCACAGGTGCCCTGGACTGGGCAACTGCCTCAGCAGGAGCTACCTTGCTTTTTGACGGGAATCCTGCTCCTATTGTGGGAACTACGGGAGGATGGAAAGAATTTCCTTTCACAGGGACTTTCACTTATTCCGGAACCCAGAATCTGGCATTATTTGTAGAATACACTAATCCTTCTGCAAGCAATGCCGTCAGCTGGTCGTATGAATATAATTCTACCTGCACCGTTGCTGCAGCTAATGGCACAAAATACAGCAACAACACATCAGGGACGTTGCCTTCTTCCCTTACAACTTCTAACCTGAGAAGACCGTACATTGGATTTGATATGGTGGTTTCCTGTCCTGCACCACAGAACGTTACTGTGAACGGCATTACACAAACCGGTGCCACGATGACGTGGACGGCCGGTGGAACAGAAACGTCGTGGGATTATGCAATTCAACCTGCCGGAACCGGAATACCCGGAACCTGGACTACTACCACTTCCACAACCTTATCGCCAACGCTGTCCTCCGGAACGCAGTACGAGTTTTATGTAAGAGCTAACTGTGGCGGATCAGATGGAGAGAGTATATGGAAAGGGCCATATGAATTCAGTACATTATGTGCGCCTTTTGCAGTGCCTTATTCGCAGAACTTTGACACCACTTCTGTTGGAACTTCAACTAATAATAATGCACCGCACTGCTGGACCTATTACGAAACACCTGGATCCACCGGATACGGATATGTCTCCTCAAGTGCTGCCAATGTGGTATCTGCTCCGCATGCCTATTACCTCTACCGGGCATCTACTACCACGGGACACCTGATGTTGATTTCTCCTGAAACTCCGACTCTAAGTAACGGAGCGAACCGGGTGAGATTTTCAGCAAAAGCCACTGTCGCCGGCAAAGAGCTTGCAGTTGGCACAATGACAGATCCCACAGATCCCGCTACTTTTACAGTACTGCAAACCATTTCTCTTACTACCACTCATACGGTGTATGATGTGAATTTCCCTGCCGGAACCGCCGCTTATCTTGCCTTCAACAACGCGACTTCCGGATCAGCAAGTGCAATTTATATCGACGATATTTTTGTAGAGCCTATGCCATCCTGTTATCCTCCGGAATCACCGGCTTTTGGTACAATTACTGCTGATACCGTGGCCATGAACTGGAGTGCACCGCTTTTAGGAAATACTGCCTCTTCTTACACAGTTTATTACAGTACTACCAATACGGCGCCTGATGCCACAACGGTGTTAGATGCAACCAACTCTGTAACCGCAACAGGAACCTCAGGAACCATTACAGGTCTCACATCCAATACGGAATATTTTGTCTGGATGAGAAGCACCTGTGCTGCACCGGATGTCAGCCACTGGCTTTCCGTGGGAAGCGTTACAACAGCTTGTGCGCCTGTAGCTACCTTATTTGAAGACTTCGAATCTTATTCAACGGGATCCATAGTGCCTAATTGCTGGGCACGAATCCTTCCACCAACGGGAATGACAGCAGGTTCGCAGACCATATCCAGTTCAGGCGCTATAGGTTCGCGGAATATATATCAATATACGTCTACAGCTAATGCTTCTGTAATTGTAGCGCTGCCCGAATTCAGCAATGTCAATGCAGGTACGCACTGGCTGAAACTTAAAGCGCGTACTACCTCTGCTCCAGGTGCCTTAGAAGTAGGATATGTAACAGATATTACCGATTGGAATTCGTTCGTGAATTTACAGACGCTGGATATTGTGAGCAACAGTTATGTCAATGGTGACTATTCAGTGGTCATTCCGTCCTGGATTCCTTCTAATGCAAGGATCGCTATTAAAAGTCCTTCTGACGCAAAATCCTATTATTGGGACGATGTAATTTGGGAACCCATCCCTTCCTGTTTGCCTCCAGCTACATTACTGGTGGATGCCACGACAGCAAGTTCTGTAACACTTTCATGGATGGCATCAACCTCAGCACCAGCCAACGGTTATGATGTCTACTTCAGCACCAGCAATATGCCACCGGATGCTACAACCGTACCACAGGTAACTGGAATAATGACTCCCAACACTACCATTTCTACGGGAATTCAACCGGCTACTACGTATTATGTATGGGTGCGTTCTACCTGTTCATCCAGCGATATGAGCGACTGGATTGGAGGAATAGAATTTACAACCGCGTGTGCCACGATGACTGCACCGTTTTATCAGTCGTTCAACAGTGGAGATATACCTCCATGCTGGACCAGTCAGAATCCTACTACTACCTCAACCAGTACTGCTGCTTTCTGGAAGTTTAGCGGTGCGCCCGGTTATGGTGCCACACCTGCCAATAATGGCAAGGCAGCCGGAGAGTTTGCCTGGGTAGATGCCAGCGCCCCTTATGACGGAGAGCATCAGGTACAGCTACTGTCACCTTTAATTGATTTAACCGGTGTTGCAAATCCGTTCGTTCGTTTTGAGTGGTTTAAAAACCATTCAAGTTCCACCTCAGGTGCAGCCTCTACTTATGACGACAACAAACTTACTGTTGATGTCTTTAACGGAACGACCTGGTCAACGATTTTCAGCAGTATGACTAACGATCCTTCATGGAGAGAAGTAGGAATTTCTTTAGGTGCCGCTTATTCGGGTACTACAATACAGCTGAGATTTACTGTAGATAAAAATACAGGAAGCAATCCTTATTTCTATGATGATTTGTTATTGGACGAAGTATATGTGATGGAAACTCCTACTTGTCTGAAACCTACCGATGTGATGATTACAGGGGCAACCCTGAACCCTGCTTCTTTAGATGTAACATGGACGGCTCCGGTAGGATCTCCAACTCCGGTTCAGAGCTATGAATATTATGTTTCTTCGAATAACACGCCTCCAACTGCAGCAACACCGGCTACAGGAACCAGTGCCACCACTTCGGTCACTATTAATACAGGTTTGTTGCCCGAAACACAATATTATGTTTGGGTAAGATCAGTGTGTTCAGCAACAGACAAAAGTGAGTGGAGTGCCGTGGCAGAGGGTATTACAGGATACTGTATCCCTACTCAAACAGGAACCTCTACTACCTATTATTTAGCTGAAGCGACCACTACGGGCGCTGTTACCGAACTTAATTACACTGCAACTTCACATCAATCGTATGTGAACAGTGCAACAGTATTTTCCGGATATTCTACACAGACTTTTGATATATCCCTGGATGGTTCCGGAACGCTGACATATAATTATTACATTTGGGTAGACTGGAACAATGATCTTGATTTTGATGATCCGAATGAAGTTATGTTGGCAACTACAACAAAAGTTGCAAGCTACAACGGGCCTTTTACCATTCCGGGCGGAGTACCTCTGGGAATGTACAAAATGAGAATCGGCGCAGCGTATTCGGGAATTCCAGCTGATGCCTGCGGATCTCTCACCAGTGGTAACTTCGTAGATCTTACTCTGAATGTGGTAGCGCCACCAAGCTGTGTTGCACCTTCTAATATTCAGATTTCTAATATTGGTTATAATACTGCGACAGTGAGCTGGGATGCTTCCGTAACGCCTCCGGCGATGGGATATGATGTGTATTACAGCACTTCCAATACTCCGCCAACAGCCGCTACTGTACCTCTGGTAACCAATGTGGCAGGACTTAGCACGCCGATTTCCGGATTGCAGCCTCAAACGAAATATTATGTTTGGGTAAGGTCACACTGTGCTGCTTCAGATCAAAGTGCATGGTCAGCTATTGTGGTAGATTTTACAACGGAATGTCAGCCACCGGCCATTACCGGAACTACATCCAGTACATCTTCTACACCAATGTGTATGTATGATACTGCTACGTTGACGGCGACGGCCGATGCCGGTGCAACAATCAACTGGTACGATGTGCCGACTGGCGGAACCGCAGTAGGAACAGGAGCTTCCTTTACTACGCCTCCATTGGCAGCATCTACACAGTATTATGTTGCAGCCTCAACTGGGACTAATTATGCAGTGGGACCTGTGAACCCCAACTCTCTGAGTGGAGGCGCAACAACCACAGCCATCACTACTTATTATATTGAGTTTGAGGTTTCAAATATTCCTCTTACTTTAATATCTACTGATGTTTTTCCGGCAGCTGCAGGTCAATCCTCTACTTTAGAAATCCTTGAGGGACCCGGTACCTTTACTCCGATTCATACGATCAACTTCACTTCTACTATTGCAAGTGACGGAACTATAGCGCAAACTGTTCCTATTAATGTCGTATTGGATCCTGGCGTATATAGAATGAGAATGGCCGGAGGAAGTTACTATAGAATCTATCAGAGTAATGCCACATTCCCTTATACTGCACCGAACTTTAGTATTTATAACGGTTCTAATATCTCTAGCAATTCGTATTATTTCATGTACAATCTCATGATTGGAAACCAATGCGAAAGCGCAAGAACACCGGTAGCAGTAGATGTGAATACAGCATGTAGCTTAAGTACTTCAGAGATTTCGAAAGATGACCAATCTGTAAGGGTATATCCGAATCCATTCACGGATGTGATCAATATTTCGGAGGCGAAGAATCTGAAATCCGTTACCGTAATGGATGCTTCAGGAAGAATGGTGAAAACCATCGCCAATCCGGGCGCACAGATTCACTTAGGTGAACTGAAATCCGGACTGTATCTTCTGAACCTTCGGTATGCAGACGGAAACACCACAACGGTGAAAGTCATCAAGAGATAATTCTTGATAACCATTTTATAGTACTGCCATTTGGCATCTATAAAGTTTAATATGTTAATTACCACCCCGGTCACCATCGGGGTGGTTTATTTTTAAGACCCGCTCACTTCCTATTATTGAAATGGCAGTTACAAATATGATCTGTTTTCTAAAATGTATCAAGAAAATTCTGCAAGCTGGTCAGGTTGCTCAGAAATGCTGGTCAGGTTTTTCCAAATGCTGGTCAGGTTTTACCCAAAACGTACTGAGAAAATTTGAAAAGCCGGTCAGGTTTTTCAAAAGGCTGGTCAGGTTTTCACAAAAGCTGGTCAGGTTTTGTACAAAAGATACGGAGAAATTGTAAAAAGCTGGTCAGGTTTTGACGAATGCCTCATGATGAAAAGATAAATCCACAGCGGAGGAAAAAACGGTTCCCTTTAACACGCTTTTCATTGATGGCTTTGGAGCCTCAGCTAAACTATTGGCACCAGTATTTCTTCTATTTTGTTTTTTAAATCTTGTCTAGTTATTTCAAATAATTCATTTAAATCTGTTTTATTCGATATTTCAGTCTTAAATAGTTCTCTATTGATAATTGGTAGTTGATATACTCTAATCAAAATTTCTTTTCCTCCTGCTAAAGCGTCTTTAATTGCCAATTCTGTTTGTTCTGCCTGATTTTGCTTAATTGTATTAGGGTAGAATAAGATAATTTCATCTACCTCAAACCTCACGGCATAAGAAAGCATTTGATATAGATCATTTTGTGATATTCCTTTTTTAGGGTCTTTTTCATCCGAATATACTATCTTATATTTGGTGTCGGCAATCAAGGATTTAAATTTAGTTTTTAACCATAAATCTGGCTTTAGATTGAATGCTTTTCCTTCATCCAAATATTTATCACTTGGTTGGGCTTTTGCAGTTACGCTTTCAAGTTCTTTTTCTATAAAACCAAATATGAAGTCTTCAAAAACGTACTCCATTGGTAGCAGAAATGCAAAAAGTTTTAAGTCGTTTTTATAGTCAAATGAAATGCAGTTGGTTAGAAATAGTTGGCAATAATCGCGGACCGTTTCAAATTCACCAAACATAGGATTGAATGAGATTCTAGAACATTGTTCGGCTGTTGCTTTTTCGTCTGATACTTCATCCAATATGAAAAGGATTTCCCTTAAATTCTTTTTGTTGTCCTGATTAGAAGTTACATTGAATAAAAGTGTTGTGATGAATTTTATAATCCGATTGAATTCATTATCAAATACGAAAGCGTCATAGGTACAGTTGAGTTTATGCCATTTACCGGTACCTAAGTTTTGAGTGATGTATTCGTCAGTGTTTAGACGCCCTTTTATAAATGACAATTCACGATTTACTTCTTCATACTGCTGATAAATGGAAGAATTTAAAAGTTCGCGCGTATACTTGGAAAAGAGATAGATCAGCACTTCAAAAAAATCGCTTTTAGCACTCCCCAAAGAAGTTTGATAATTGGGAAACTTAATTTTACGACAATAGCTTAACCACCAAAGAATGTGATTTTGTATTTGGTTGACTTCCTTTATTGAATAGTCAATTTCTGCATCGTAAAATATTTTTGGTAACAAGTTTATTTTTTTGCCTGCATAATGAATTACACCAACATATTTATTGGACTTTAATTCATTTGATTTGTGGATGAATTGGAGAAAACGCTGCGATTCTATTTTATCGTTGCCATTTTCTGAGTAAAAAGAATTCTTTTCATGGCTATTCCAGACTTCATCAAGAAATCCCTCCAAGCCATCCAATGATGCCTGAATATCTACTTTGTTTTGATATTCAAAAAGATTAATCATGTGTTCCCATTATTCTTAATGGCCAAGAATTTTCTTCTATTAATAATCCGGATGATTGCAAAATACTTTTCACTTCTTTTTCATCATTCATGTAATACTCAAGAAGGAGTGGTATTACTTTTTTATTCATACGCTGAACCAAATCCTTGTTTTCACCCATGAAATAAGCATGACCTATCTGAAAGTCGTGTCCTTTTGTCTTTATTATTTGTTCATTGATTTTTTTTAGAATTTCTACATCATAGATTTCTTGACCTTCTATTACATATTTTGGATACATAGACTCAAACTCAAACCTTCTTCTAAGAGCGATATCTAAAAGAGCGATTGACTTATCGGCAGTGTTCATTGTTCCAATGATGAATAAGTTTGAAGGAACCATAAATGTATCTCCAGATGGTAACCTGGCTTCCATAGGAATTTTTCCGTGCGATCGTTTATCTGGCTCAATAAGTGTAATTAGTTCCCCAAAAACTCTGGAGATATTTGCACGGTTTATTTCGTCAATAATGATGACAAAATTCTTTCTTTGAACAATTTCTTTTCTGCCATAAGAGTCTTTTCCAATCTTAAGAAGCACATCTAATAGAGGAGAGTAATAAGATGAAAGACCTTGGATATCCAGAACAGATTCAGCATCATACATTTTTCTTAAAGTTGAAATACTTAATGTATGCGCTGTGCCTCCACTTGTTTTTCTGAATTCAATTGATTTGTTAGTGATAGCTGTTATGAAGTATGATACTTTTTTCATTCGTACTTCAATCTCTTCTACCTCACCTTCGACGAGAGGATTTACAAATTCGTTGAAGATTTCTTCGAATGTTTTTTTAGCAACGGGAGGTTGTTCTGAAGTTATTATGTTCTTTAATGCCCTATCTGCGATGAGTTTAAAAACGCCATCTTTTCTTTCAAATGTAAGTTGTTTGTCGTTTTCCGTATCAGGTCTTAGCCCTTGAATAAAATCTTCATAGCTGTAATTCTGATGAAAGGTTATAAACTCAATTTGATCGTGAAGATTGGCTTTGAAAATTTCCAGTGCTTCATCATAAGAGTCAATCTTTCTATTTTCAATAATCTCTGCGGCTCTCAATACTGTATTGTATGTTTTTCCAGTCCCTGGAGGGCCGTACAGAATGGTATTTAAAGGAAAGTTCATGTCTTCTTTCTTTTCAATTTTATTGTTCTGTCCCATAATACCTAATAGTCTTTCATAGTAATTATTATAATCAGGATGGTCAGATTTATATGTTGTAATATCCGTCAGAGTCTTTAATACAAGGCTAAAATCAACCTTCCAATTTCCTTTCAGTTTCCAGTCAACCTTTCTTGTTTTTTGATAGCCTTCTCTGTTTTTGTCAAAGATATAATCTGATGTAACTATACCGTATCCAAGCAATTCCCCTCTACCTTTTTTGGCAATAATTACATCACCAATTTTAACTTTATTAAGAAAGTCATCATTAGCGGAAACATCATTTTTCTTTGAACCTTCACCCCCGTATGCTTTCACGAGAGCATTTTTAATTTGATCACGGCTTTGATATTGCGATAAATCACCAATTTCATCCCAACCAAGTGCCATAATTCCCTCTTGATAAAATTCATCCCACAAGTGTGCATTTTCGCCAGGTGCAAAAAGCCAATAGCGTTTTTCGTCATAGTTTTGGGATAAATCTAATATTGCCTGAAATTCTTCTTCAGTAGCTGAAAAGTTAGTTCCCTGGTTTCCAACCTTTAGATTGCTCAATTCTTCTATACCAGCAATTTCTTCAATAAGAATAGGTTTTTCGACCAGATTGTGGGTTATTAATATATCTGCTTTTAAGGAGCTTTTATCTTCGCCTTTCCATAAATGGTCATCAGGCGAAGTTGTTTTTTGGTGGGGCTCAGAAGTTACTTCAGCAAGCGCATAACATCCGGATTGGTCACCAGTGATCCATAATATGACCTTATCACCAACTTTTATTTTGTCTTTGTGAGCACTGACAGTCCAATCTGTTAGGATTTCTTCACGTAATGCAGTTTCAAAATCGAATACATTTGGGTTGCCTTGAAAAACCCAATAGTTTATCTTTTTTCTCTCATCATTCCATTTCCAAGCCTCATATGATAATTCGTAAAAAGGAATTTCCGTTTTTTCTTTTATGCGAGATAAAAGAGTTATGTATTCATCGTATGTGTTGAATTTGGGATCAATGCCTAGAACTTCCTTAATGTAAGGTTTCGTAGGACCATTTATGGGTAAATACTTTTCAGGATTGATATAAAATAATGCTTCTGTTAATTTTGTTTTTCCAGTACTTCTTATTTGAAGAACATCTTGAAAATCATTTTCTGAAATGGTATTAGAAATAGCTTTATGAAAAAACGACCATAGTCTTTTTACCTCATTATTTTTTCGTTCAAATTCATAGGGAAACAACCATACCTTTTGTGCTTGCGCAGATGGAATTCCGCTTTCGCCTTGAGGTATGGATATATTGAGCGTTTCCGCAATTTTCTGTAGATAACCCAATCTTCTTGTAGGACCATATTTATAGATATAGCAAAAAAATGTGAAGGGATCTATTTCATTTAATTCAATATCATGCTCACCCTCGCCTGTTTTGTCATTAAGGGGGCTAATGCCGACTGACTTAAGTAGTTGGATTAATTCATGTTGAGAATTTTCCTTAGTCTTAAGAAATTCGGTTAGTTGTTTATGGGTTTGAACCCAAGAAAATTCCTCTTTTATCATCTACTTTTCTTTCGTTTTAATAGTGGAGCATAGGTTTACATCTGGGTGCAGAGGGGGATTTCGGAGCACAAAACTGTCAACCAGCACTGAACTTGAATAAATGAACAAAGCTCCAAGTTAAAAAATAGTCCGTGAAGAACCAAATGCGGTATCACCACGCCTGACCTAGTACCCGTTTTGAAAAGAACCTCCGGCATCATCAACTGAATTTTCAATTATCTTACGAAGATATTTAAAAGTTGATAAACAATGACTAAAAAAACATTTTGATGCGTTAGGGGTAACCAACTCCATCACCACGCCCACTATGAAGTACATGGATTAACGGAGTTACTGTACCGTTTTGAGGAAACCATTTCTGTTCTCATATTAGAATCTGTGACGAGGCAGAAATAAAAAAGCGGCCCGAAGGCCGCTCTTGTTGGAATAAAATACATTTTATTTCTTAATCACTTTCACTGTTTTCACAGTTCCGTCTCTGTAATCCAGTTTCAGGATGTATAAGCCTGATTTCAGATCGCCGAGTCTGATCTGTGACTGTGGAGAAGCGATAGTTTTCACCATTCTTCCGGAAGCATCAATCACTGATACAGATTTCAGATCTTTCACATCAGAGATGTTGATTACATCGGTGAATGGATTCGGATATACTCTTACCTCTTTCGCATCTGCTTTAATTTCGCTGGTGCTCAATGCAGTAGCCGTTATCTTGATGTCATCAAGATACAGATAATATTCGTTCATATCGGAATACGCATGGAATCCAAGATAATACACCCCGGAGGTAGTTGGGGTAAAGGTGAGGTTATTCACTTCTACCGCCTGAGCTGTCAAGATGTTAGGATAATCTGCAATCTGCACTCCACCGTTGGCCGGTAACATGGCCGAAGGTGATGCTCCGTTTCCTACTACTACTTTCATTTTTTCATCATAGAAAGTAGAGTTATTTCCGTACTTATAAGAAATATAATAAGTAGTTCCTGCCGTCATGTTAATACCCTGCGTAAAGAACCAGGCGTCTGCAGCCTGCGAAGAATGATAGGCGTACCTCAATACTTGAGAATTGAATCCCGGGCTGTCCGTAGGAGTCGGTGCGGTAGTCCAGTTGTTTCCGGAACCTCCGTTGGCTACAATACCACAGGCTGGCAAGGCCGGAACTGCAGCATTGTTGAAGTTCATCTCATATGGAACGTTCGTCGCATTACACAAGGTGGAGAATGTAGTCATATTGGACCATGCTCCCTTCTCTGTCGCGGAACATACTGATCTTACCCATACGTAATAGGTGGTGGCTGAAGCCATTCCTGTTGCCGTCATTCCTACCGCTGCAGAGGTAAAGGAGTTGGATGCATCCAATACCGTAGCGGCCGTAGGAGGGGTAGCAGAAGTACTATAATAAATCTCATACCCGTTGGCAGGTGCCGTTGCAGGCGCAGTCCACATCAGATCTGCACCGTCCAGCGTTGGGTTCGAAGCTGTAAGTGCGGTCACATCACCACAACCTGGTATCGGTTCATAGACAACATCATCTACCAGAATACTGTAAGCCGGACTTCCGGTATGGCGGATGGCCAGAGTGCTAATTCCCGCGGGAACTCCGGTAATATTCAGCGTATAATTATCGATGACACTAACACTGGAAGCCGTATAGGTTCCGAGTACGGTGAAGGTCGCAACATCCGATGGATCTGACATGTAACCGATTTCCAGGATGCCTCCTGCAGTATAATTGGCTCTCCCCTTAAATCTAAGTCTGTAGTTTCCTGAACTCAGCGTGGTAACCTGAGGCATGGTAACATAGACATTGCTGGAACTGCTGTCGCCGTATACATATAGGGCATTAGGGCCGCTCATCACTGTACTTGCCATGACATAGGCATCGGCATAAGTCCCTGTGCTTATTTTAGACCAGCACGTAGGAAGTGTATTGACCGTAGTGGTGTTGAAATTCTCAGAAAATTCAGTTACCGGAATACATGCAGTAGTGAATGACGCTGACAATGACCACATGCTGAGATCTCCTGAACCACAATCGGATCTCACCCAAACATAATAGTTCGTAGCCGGATTCAAGCCCGTGAGAGCAGCCGGAGAAGCGGCAGTAATTACAGAATTAGATGCATCCAGAACGGTACTTGCCGTAGGGGCAGTAGCGGAGGTACTGTAGTACACTTGGTAACCGTTGCCCGGAACTGTAGCGGGTGCTGTAAAGGACACAGACGCTCCGTCAGAAGTAACTCCGGATACTGATACTGCCGTAGGTTCTATACAGGTAGGTGATTCCATGATGAGAATATCATCAATGTATAAATTATACTGATTGGCATCCGAATAAATATTGAATCCTATATAATAGACTCCTGAAGTAGCAGGGGTAAAATCGTGATATTCCTGCACCGCCGAACCTACTCCTGTAATGGCACTGTAATCATGAATCACATTGGTCTGCGTAGCCGCATCCTGTGCCGTTCCATAGGTTATTTTCAGTTTTTCGGTATAGGTTGTAGAGTTCTGTGAATACTTAAAGTAGATTCGGTAGCTGGTTCCGGCCGTAAGGTTAACTCCGCCGGTATGGAACCAGGCATTGGCTGCGTTTGAGCTATTGTATAAATACGTCAGCACTTTGCTGGAAAAGCCGTACAAATTTAGGGAAGAGGTGGTCCAGTTATTTCCGGATCCCAGATTTTCCCGAACGGTACACACCGGCATATCGGGCGTGGTCGCGTTTTCAAAATCTATAGAATAAGGCAACGCAAATACGGTACACGGCGTATAAACAATGTACGGTATTGACCATGGACTCTTATCGGATGCTGAACATACAGAACGTACCCATACATAATACTGAGTACCTGAAGACAACCCGTTGATAGTCGCCGATAATGAAGTTGAAGTGACAGAATTGGTAGCATCCAAAACCGTAGAAGCCGTAGGTGCAGTAGCGGAAGTGCTGTAATACACTTCATATCCATTGGCCGGAGCAGATCCGGAAGCAGGTGCAATCCAGTTGGCTGTTACGCTGCTGGTGGTATGACCGGAGAAGGTAATTCCTGTTGGAGGATAACATGTTGGTGCCTGCTCCCATACCACATCATCCCAATAGTAGGATTTTCCGTCTGAAGAGTTTTTTACCGCCAGTCTCGCATTGGCAGGGATCCAGTTGGGGATCACGACAGAATAATAACTGCTGTTGTATGATGTATTCGTAATATCCAGGGTCTCGAGCGTTACAAAAGTATTGGCATCTGTTGCATCTGTTACATATCCCACTTCCAGCGCTCCTGGTGTTGTCGATACTCTGGCTTTAAATCTCAACCAGTGAGTTCCCGCATTCACGTTGCTGAACTCAGGCAGAACCACAATAACCGGAAGCTGTGATGTAGAAGCATACTGATAAATATTTCTTTGACCTGAAGCAGGGGTGGTACTGCTGATGGTTTGGCTTCCTGCGTCTGTAGCAGGTACAATCCTGGCCCAGCACATAGGCACGATAGACCCGGTAGCATAACTGTCAAAATTTTCTGTCAACGTGGCCACTGGTGCACATACAGTAGTAAAACTCACAGGTCCTACCCAGGCACTTTTCACGGTCGCAGAGCAGGAGGATCTCACCCATGCGAAATACACTGAGGATGATGACAGACCGGTCAGATCTGCCGTCGTAGTCATTGAAGTAGCGGAGTTAGTGGCATCCAGTACAGTAGTTGGTGTGGGCGGCGTATTGGAAGTGCTGTAATACACTTCGTATCCGTCGGCGGGTGCTGTAGAAGCCGCAGTCCAGGAAAGGGATACGGTCGTAAGCCCCGGAGCTCCGGCAACCAGTGCAGAAGGCACCCAGCATGAAGGTGCTGTTACGACCAGCGTATAATCATGCACTTCTCCATATGAACCGAACGCCCCGCTGTTATCACACGGAAGAGGCTGATCGCTATAGCGGTTCCCCACCCTCATCCGATAGGTTCCCGGTGTTACGGTTCCTGGTATGGTGATGGTGCCGGTAGTAGTATTGACTCCACCGACTGAGGCAGAGGATCCCGAGCCAATCAATTCGGGAGCTGCATCTGTGAAGGACTGGCTATTATCAAAATCTGCCCAGATCCTCACTTGCTGACTGCTGAAATTATGGGTTACCGTAAAAGTATACGGCGTTCCGATTTCCAGCGTAATGGTCTGGGAAGTAAAATCCCCGTAATCCCCCGGGGAGCATCCGGTGTTCATGTGACTGAAACCGGCGGATGCAATGGAGAAACTGTCAATCTCATCTCCATCTGCACAACCATCGTCAAACGTTGGCGTACAATACTGTGCATTGACCTGCCCTATAAACAGGAGTAATGCGGTTAAAAAATAAATTCTTCTCATAATAAAAACATTTTTATATTATGGCTAAAATTATATAAAATTTATTAAAAAGCAAATTTTAATTCAAAATTAAATTGAATATAAAATGAACTCTTCATCAAAATAAGCAAAAAGTTAAATAGATATCATTATTAAAAGGAAAGATGATAAGAGCTAAAAGTAAAAGTAAGCGTACTCAGATTGTATTGGCTCGTATTGAAAAAATCAATCATCGTGCGAGTCTTCTCCTGATCTATTGAAAAAATATTGCTTGTTTTATTGCGGTATTCTTCGTAAATTTCAAGTGAGAAAAGCCCGATATTATGAAAACTATTTTAGTTCCTACTGATTATTCAGAAAATTCCAAAGCCGGAATGAAGTTTGCGCTTCAATGGGCCGACAAGGAGGAGGTAAAACTTCTGTTTATACATGTCCTGCAGGTGAAGCGGGAAACCGGAATGACTGAACATGAATATCATCATTGTATTGCCGGAAAGCTAAGGCACGAAAAGCACGTATTAGAAACGTTTCTTCAGGCTGTTTTTGCGGAGTTTAACGTACAGCCGGAACATTACGCTATTGAAGTCGTAGAAGGTTTCAGTGCAGATACTTCTCTTCTGGCTTACTGTGAACGACATTCGGAAATCAGTTATATCTGCATCAGTACCAGAGGCGCGAGCGGAATTCAAAAAGTACTGGGTACCAACACTGGAAATCTGATTACCGCTTCTGCAACTCCTGTAGTAGCAGTTCCGCTGAATTACCAGGAAAACGGACTGAACAAAATTTTATACGCCTCCGATTTCATGGATTATCCACAGGAAATCGAGAAAGTGATCAATTTTGCCAGGCCCTTGAAAGCACAAATAGAAATTCTGCATTTTTCCTGGCCCTATGAGGACTATTCCGATGATTCAGCTTTTCAAAGGGATTATGAATACGGATTTACACTGAGTTTCCCGGCGCACGATGTAACGCAAAGACTGATTACTAATCTTCACGATGAAATTCAGGAAAAAAAACCTTCTGTAGTAGTCATGTTTACGCATCAGGAAAAAAAATTCTGGGATAAAATATTTTCTCCAAGCAAAACTGAGCTGCTTTCTTTCCGGCTGGATGTGCCACTGTTGGTATTCAGAAAAGAAAGAAAAAAACGAGGTGTTTCAGATAAGCTCCGACATGAATAAAGAACTGCTTTCGCAGGTGTATCAACATCCGCTGATCTCCTCCCCTGAAATGGACAGTATTATAAATGCCCATGAAAAAATTATATTTCCAAAAGGAGATTTTATTTTAAGAGAGGGTCAACTTGCGGACTGTTATATGATTCTGGAGAGCGGCCTCATGCGCTCTTTTGCCTATAATTATCAGGGCAGGGACATTACTATGGATTTCTTCTGCCCACATGACATCGTGATCGAAGTGCTTTCTCTCTTTCAACAGACACCGGCGCAGGAAAACATTCAGGCTCTTACGGATTGTGTATGCTGGAAAATAGAATTGAATGTTTTTCAGGAACTTTTTCATACCATCAGAGGTTTCCCGGAATGGGGGCGATTGTGGATGACAGGCAGACTGTTTCATTTCAAACAAAGATCGGTAGAAATGGTGACAGTTTCAGCCAAAGAACGGTATATGAAACTCATCAGGGAAAAACCACAGGTGATACGCCACTCGCCAATGAAACACATCGCCAGCTATCTCGGCATTACCGATACTTCTTTCAGCAGGATCCGCAAAGAAATATGAGCCCTATTTCTTGCCATAAGACAAGTTCATTTTCACTTCTTCCTTTTACATTTGTACTGATGAAACCTATTGCGTTTACTTTTTACTTAAAATGGAAATTTCAAGATATTCCCTTGCATAGGTAAAAACGGTCATTGTTGGGATTTTTTTTAGATGGATAGATCTACAACATATGGAGAATCCAACAGCTGAATGATTCAGTGATTAATAAATATTCATCCCTAAATAATAAACTAAAATGGAAATGAAACAAAACGTAGTATGCTGGTTCGAAATGTATGTTGATGACATGGAAAGAGCCAAACAGTTTTACAGCACCGTCCTGAATGTCCACATTGCGGACGGACCTGAAATGGAAGGAATGTCCGGAGTGCAAATGGCCTTTTTCCCTTGGCTAGAAAATGCCCCTAATGCCAACGGAGCCTTAGTGAAAATGAACGGAATGTCTCCCGGAACAGGAGGAACTTTGGTGTATTTCCAGAGTGAAGATTGTGCCGTGGAAGAAAAACGTGTGGAAGCTGCAGGTGGAAAAGTAGAACAGCCTAAAATGTCCCTCGGCGAACATGGCTTCTGCTCTGTATGTATCGATACCGAAGGGAACAGATTCGGCCTACACTCTATGAAATAATCTTCTAAGCCGTAACTTGTATTCCGGCCTGGATTTTTTTAAATCTATTTTAAACTATTATTATGAAAACGTTAAAGAAGATCCTGCTCATCCTTCTGATTATTATTGCAATTCCGATGATTGCAGCACTATTCGCACCCCGGAAGGGTGGCAGCGAAGGCCAGATTGTGATCAACAAACCTAAACAGGAAGTGTTTGATTATATAAAATATGTGAAAAATCAGGATAATTTCGGTGTATGGCATCTTTCTGATCCCGACATGAAAACCCACGCTGAAGGAACAGACGGTACAGAAGGCTTCCGATACAGCTGGACCAGCGAGAAAATGGGTAAAGGCGCACAGGTGATCACCAAAATTGAGGAAGGAGAACGGGTGGAAACCGACATGTACTTTTATGATGTTGATGAAAGCCCGAGCAAAGCCTATTTCACTACCGAAGAGCAGTCGCCCGGGCAAACGCTGGTAAAATGGGGAATTTCCTGGGAAACACCTTATCCGTGGAACCTCATGAATTGGTTTGTGAATATGGATGATGACTTCAATACAGGGCTGAAAAATCTGAAAAAATTGGTAGAAGAACAGAAAAGCCCTTCCCCGGAAACCACTTTCGCCCTCTCCTATTATCAGGAAACTTTTGGCAATCTGGAAAAACAGGTGAAGGGACTCACTCAGGAACAGATGCACTTCAAGCCTTCAGAAAACGAATGGTCTGTAAGCCAATGTCTGGAACATATTATTATTACAGAAAAAATGATTTTCGATATGATTCAGGAAACAATGGAGCAACCTGCCAATCCTGAGCGTAAAAAAGACATCCAATACACCGACCGGGAAATCATCGCCAACGCTACCGACCGCACCACAAAATACAAGGCGCCGGAATTGCTTGTCGGAAAAGGAAAATACAACGATCCGGAAACAGCGCTGAAGGAACTCCGGAAACAGCGTGGAACTATTCTGGCTTTCATTAAAAATACACCAACCGAAGAATTGAGAAACCGGGTGAGCGAATCTCCGACAGGATTTGCAGATGCTTATCAATCGGTCCTGTTTCTGGCGGGGCATACGGCGAGGCACACGCTGCAAATTGACGAAATAAAAGCCAGTGCAGGGTTTCCGAAATCTTAGAGAAATATATTTAAGTACAAATATATCTCTTTGCGGATGTACTCGTAGGATTAAATCAAAACCACCGAACCTTGGGAAACGTAACGTTGAGAAAATGAGGATTTAATTCATTCAAAAGGATCTAATTCGCGGCACAATGCAATGGGTTCGACATAAAATTGCCAAAGTCTGGAACTTTGGCAATTTTATTTAAGGTTTATATTTAGACTTAATTTGCATCTATTAACGAATACCGTGCATCAGCTTTTTCATGACGGGGCTCAGCAACATGGCGAGTAATCCCATTCCTATGGGTACGATGGTAAAGATCAGGAAGAAAGTTCCGATGGAATATTCATTTGAAATTTTATCAATCATTCCACCCATAGCTCCTGCCGACTTCTGCCCTACTGCAATGGCGAGATACCACACCCCGAACATAAACCCGATCATGCGCGGCGGTACCAGTTTACTGACATACGACAGCCCCAATGGCGACAGGCACAATTCGCCCATGGTATGAAACAGATAGGCCAGAATAAGGAAAATCATGCTCACTTTTGCGGTCATGGCACCCTGCGGAATTTCCCAGGCTCCGTATGCCAGTATACCAAAGCCAATTCCCAAAAGGATAAGACCGAAACCGTATTTCATTCCTGCGCTCGGATTGTATTTGCTTTCCCACCATTTGGAAAATAACGGTGCCAAAGAAATAATAAAAAAGGAATTGAGGATGGCAAACCAGGACGCATCAATAGTGTTGCCCGGTTCGGAAAATTTATTGAATAATCTGAATAATACCAAAGCCCAGATACCGATGAAGGCAATACCCAGAATGATATTGGAAACACTGATTCTCTTGAAGGTCTGCCCGAAAAGTTTCAACAGCACCCATGAAACGATGATGAGCGGAACCGTGGTAAGCAGCGCATCAATAATTTTAAAAATCATGGCAGCAGAACCTTCCAGTTCCCGATTAGTATAGCTGTCTGCAAAAATAGTCATGGAACCTAAAGACTGTTCAAATGCCATAAAAAAGAACACCGTAAAAAGCCCGCAAAAACACACGGCAATAATTCTGTCCCGGGTAATAGTGGAATATCTTGCAATACGGGAAATGAGCAGGATGAGGAAAGATACTAAGGCAAGCAGCACTACAAAGCTGGTTCCGCTCAATGTTCCTACGGTGAAAGGCAGCAGGTTGATATTTTCTATTTTCTCCAGCGGATCATTGAAAAGATACAGCAAACCACCAACTGCTGAAACCGCGATTAGAACATAATCCAGCATTTTGAAAGGATTTCTTTTGTCCGTAGCTTCATTCACTACCACAGGACCTCCTGCTATATCGGGAATTTCATCAGCCACATCTTCCGGCTTCAATTCTTTAAGCCTTGATGGTGGCGCACCGATATCCCCGAAAATGGGTTTGGCCAACCAGAACTGGAGACAGCCCAACATCATGAAAATCCCTGCCAGACCAAATCCCCATGACCATCCGAAATTTTCGCCCAGATATCCGCAGAGCATCATTCCGAAAAATGCACCGGCATTCACGCCCATATAGAAAATAGTGTAGGCACCGTCTTTTTTCTCGTTTTTCCCCTTATACATAGTGGAAATCATGGAGGTAATATTGGGTTTAAAAAAACCTGTTCCTATGACCAGCAAGGCCAAACCAAGATAGAAGAATCCTTTGGTTTCCACCGCCATAGCAGCATGACCCAGCGTCATAATGACACAGCCGATGACTACGGCCATGCGGTAACCCGTAAACCGGTCGGCGATATAACCTCCAATAAGTGGAGTTAAATAAAGCAGAGACCCATAGGTTCCGATGAGTGCCAGCGCATTTTGTCGCGGCCATTCCCATCCAGGATTATCGGAAAGAAAGCCTGCGGTGAGAAATAATACCAGGAGCACCCGCATACCGTAGAAGGAAAAACGCTCCCACATTTCTGTGAAAAACAATACAAATAATGCGGAAGGATGACCCAGCACCTGAGAATCGAAAACAGAACCCTGTTGATTTTGCATACTTTTAAATTTAGAAAAACCGAAAATAAAGATTTTTTTTGGAACATAAAGAAAGATTGTCGTTTTTCTACAAGGATTGCCTTAGAATCGGGTCACCTGTACTGAGTGCGATACCAAAGGACTTTCTGTCAAAAAAAATCCAACTGAAATCTCTCTTCTGATACATCAAATAAAAAAGCCGCCTCATTGCGAGGCGGCTTCTGTAATATCCTATTGACAGAGTTTATTTCTTGATGAATTTCTCTGAAGTAGTACCTTTCTCCGTTTGGATGTTGATGATGTAGGTTCCTCTTTCAAGTTTGGTTACATCTACTGCATTATCCATTACTCTTGCTTCCATTTTTCTTCCGGACATATCAAAGATAGAAGCACTCTGTACTTTTTCTTTGGTTTTGATGTTCAGGATGTCAGAAGTTGGATTCGGATAGATGGAAAGCATTTCATTACTCTTCACAATTTCTGAAGTAGACAATGCCGCTTCATTATTGATTGCAATTCGATCGATATAACCATCTCCATCGTAGTTATCATGAATAAAATCCATTCTATTAAAAGTTGTTGGCGTTGCTGACAAATGAGTAGCAGTATAAATCAAATTGTTATCTACATAATATTTAATATCTGTTGCGCTACCCACAACTTTCACCCTGTACCAAGTATTAGGAACCCAGGTTGCAGTTGTTGCTACCACTGAAGGCGTTGTTGCTCCACTCGCTATAGTAGCTACAGATATGGCACCATTGAACCTAAACGTGATGTAATAAACAATTGATCCAGAAGTTCCAACCATATTTACACCTCTATAAAGAAAATCTGAACTATTGCCACTCTGAGCAGTCATTCTCACATCGAAAGATACGGTAAAATTAGTTGTTGATGCAGGAGTTGCCAAAGAATAGAAACCACCGATGACAGGACCGTTAGTTTGAGGACCGTATAACGGATCTTCTGCAATTTTCATCGATGATGTTCCGTGAACTGCCTGTTCTGCAGAAACCACAGTACTCGTAATATTGGGTTGCCCAGCTCCTGTTCCAGTTGTTGTCCACCCTTGTTGCCCATCAATATTACCGGTAGTATACCCTTCACTGGTCTCAAAAGAAATTAACTGCTGAGCAAAAACAAACTGTGTCGCTATGACACACATACCTAATAAAACTTTTTTCATAATACTTAAATTTTTAAATGATGTGGTAAAGATACCTATAAATAGGTATTCCCGCAAACCATATTAGAGTTGAAGATGTTAAAAAATTATAAAAAATCCCGGCACAAGACCGGGAGATATAAAAATTTTCATTTTACTTCTTAATGATTTTCTTCGTTTCAGAAGATCCATCCTGATAATGGATTTCCATAAGATATACTCCTTTCGAAAGAGATTCAATGTTAACGACAGTTTCTTTAGTTTCCATTACTTTTCTTCCGCTTGGGTCAAATAAACTGATGCTTCTAATTTTATTGTCAGATTTAACATTTACGATGTCACTTGAAGGATTGGGATAAACAGTTGATGCTGATGTTTTCGACACTTCAGAGGTAGCCAATATCTGGTTTACAGCTGCAATCTGCAAATTATCCACAGAAGCAGTAAATACTCCAGACCCTGAAAATATATCAAACTCATCAGGGTTTTTTCCCGCAGTTCCGGTAAAAGGGCCATAAGAAGTTCCATTAATAAAAACTGTTGAATTTCCTGTAGTTGAATCGTAATATAAATCAACAGCATACCAGGTGTTCGCAGTTCCTGTACCTAAACTTTCTTCGGTTGTACTGTCATCATTATACCACGTGAAAGCATTGGTAGTTGTGTTATAGGCAAGCGTACCTACATTATAATAGTCGCCTCCGTCAGCATATACTTGTGCTGCCACCGCACCTGCGCCTGATCCTGTATGCAGATCAAACTTCAGATGAAGAAAATTGTTACCGGATTGTCTTGTACTCCACGGCAGGGCTTTATACATCCACATGTTTGTCGTGGTAGTTCTCAGGAACTGTAATGACTTACCATAGGTTGCGGGAGTAACTTCAGCAACCTTCGCCTGACTGGCATCGCCACCATCTCTTCCCCAGCCACCTTGTGTGCCAAGGTTACCAAGAGTATACGCATTAAAATCATCTGCCAACAAGGTTTGGCTGTTTACACTCGCCAGGGTTACTGTCGTGAATAATAAAGTAAAGAATTGCTTCATAATATTAAATTTTTGATTTATAACAGAGTAAAGATAGCAGATCCCATCTATTCTTGCAAGGAAAATGTTACAAATTATATTGAATACATTACATCATCCCGGCACTTAAACAGAGGATATTGATAATCCAAATCAGAATGTACATCTTGCGTAACGTCAAAATCCACGGGAAATCTTTATCTGAATTTGGTGATCATTAGGGATAGAACATTACAAGTTGTTTTTAAATACCTGTTGTGCATTTAGGAAAAAAGAATAAAAAAAAGATTGTTCAACTGAATATGAATCCGTATATTTAATTGAATACCAAATCATTAAATATGAACTTATTACTCTATAATCTAGCTTTCAGAACCCTCCCCGACCCTATGAATGGATGAACCCTCCCCCTCCTTAACCCATACCAATCCTATGGCTATTCCTAGGGGAATATGCAGGGTAACCCGCAGGTAAGTGCAATACAAGTCCAATACAAGTCCAATACAAGTGTAATAAAACGGAGGTAAAAATAGATAATTGAGAAAACTAAACAGCCGAAAATGCATAGCCTTGGATCACGAGTCCTGCATGAGCTCAGAATAAGAGATGAAAGGTACTAAAAAAAACGTAAAATGCAGAAAAAAAACATAGAGTTTTACGAGCCTGTCGAAATTTCTTTGCTTGAGATTTTGCAAATGTTCATGAGGGGAACTATTTGAATGAAGTGAAAGAAAACTTCAAAAAATTGTATGTTAATAGGTGATAGAGGGTATATTTATATTCAAAAGAGATTTAAACAAACTACAAATAAACTTATGCTAAATGCACAACAGGTTTTAAAATTAAACAACCGCCTCTTGGGAGACGGTTGTTTTAATTGTAAGGTTAAAATTCAATTTCGTTTTCCGGATGAATGTGCTTATAATCGGCAACCATCTGTTCTTCGTAATTGATTTTATCATGTTTTGAAAAACGGTTTTCCAGCTTGACTACGATGTAATACACAACGGGAACGATAATCAGCGTCAGGAACAATGAAGACAGCAATCCACCAATAATCACGATGGCAAGACCGTTGTTCATCTCTGCTGCAGCGCCGCTGGCCAATGCGATCGGCAACATCCCGAAAACCATCGCAATAGTGGTCATGAGAATTGGCCGAAGCCTTGCCTTATTGGCCTGAATCAAAGCACTTTCTATCGGTTCGCCATGATCCATCCGGTGATTGGCAAAATCCACAAGAAGGATGGCATTCTTGGCTACGAGCCCGATCAACATAATGATTCCCAGAATGGTAAAAATATTTAAACTCTGATCGGTTAATGCCAATGCCCACAATGCACCGATGAACGACAGCGGAATGGAAAACAGAACAATAAAAGGTTTCACAAAATCATTGTACAGTACCACCATAATCATGTACACGAGCATGATGGCGGCCATGAGCGCAACACCCAGCGTTCCGAATCCTTCGCTCTGGCTTTCCATATTTCCTCCCCAAATCCAGTTGACCCCGGCCGGTTTCTTCACATTCTGCATTTTGGCTTCCCATTCGGAGGCGATGGCTCCGGTGGTTTTTCCTACAACCTGCGCCTGTACCGTAACGGAAGGAGAACGGTCGTACCTTTCCAGAAGAGCAGGGCCGGATCCGAAACTGATGTCAGCAAACTGTGACAGTTGCACCTTCTGTCCCTCAGCATTAATAAATGCAATATTTCTTACATCATCAATACTGGTTCGGTTGGCTTCATCAAGAATAATATTAATATCATATTCGGTGTTACCGGTTCGGAACTTATTATCAGTATTTCCGCTGAAGGCTGTTCTGAGGGTTTGTCCTACAGTAGCTACGTTCAGTCCCAGCGAAGTCATCTTATCCCGGTCCACACTTACGGAAATTTCGGGATTTCCTTCTTCCACACTCAGTTTGATTTCAGAGGCACCGTCTATAGATCTCAACTGATTTTCGGCTTCCTTAGCATACGCCATGGCATCTTCCAGAGTAGAACCCGTAACGGTCATTTGCAGTGGTGCCATTTCAGCTCCCATAAATCCAACAGGAACAGTAGTCACTTTTGCACCCACCAGTTCTTTTTCCAGCTCCCGTTTCAGGCGGGCTGCATAAACCTTGGTATCATCTTCTCTTTCACTTTTATCTGTAAGTTCTATATTGATTTCAGACTTGTAATTGGTGGATTGCATGGCGCCCATACCGCCACTCACTTGCCCTACCGAAGTAATCATTCTGACCACTTCCGGTTTCTGAGCCAGAAATTTCTCTGCTTTTTGCGTTATGAAATTGGTTTCTTCCAGCGAAGTATCCTTTGGCATTTCGATCTGAACCAGAAATTCACCCTTATCATTTCCCGGGAAAAAATCGGTCCCGATGTATCCGAACGCCAGCAAAAGAATTGAACTCACGAATAACAACAATGTAATTCCAAAGGTTTTCAGTTTGTGATGAAGGCTCCATTTCAGAATACTTTCAATTTTATGAGTAAACCAGGTAAGTCCTTGTTCAAATTTTTCAATCATCTTTCCGAAAAAAGATTTATTGCTGATAAGCTCCAGTTTTCCGTATCTTGAAAACAGCCACGGCACCACGGTAAACGAAATTATAAGTGATAGCAACGTCGCGATAACCACCGTGACACAGAACTGCTTGATAATATTCGATACCATACCGGTGCTCAGGGCAATAGGAAGGAATACTACGACAATAACAAGCGTAATAGCCGTCACCGTAAATCCGATTTCTTTGGAACCGTCATAAGCGGCACGCACTTTATTTTTGCCCATTTCCATATGCCGGTGAATATTTTCAATCACCACGATGGCATCATCCACCAGGATTCCCACCACGAGTGAAAGTCCCAATAAACTCATCAGATTCAAGCTATAATCCAACATATAGAGCCCGATGAAGGTCGCAATGAGGGATGTTGGAATCGCAACCATTACAATGAGGGCGTTTCTGAAACTGTGCAGGAAGAAGAGCATCACAAAAGCTACCAAACCGATAGCAATAAAGAGGTCTTTGATAACTGCGTTGGCTGCTTCCAGGGTAAATATGGAAGTGTCGCTCGCCAGATCCACTTTAACATTTCGGTCTTTGTATTGATTTTCAATATCAGCAATTTTTGCCTGCACCAGTTCGCTCACTTCCACAGCATTCGCTTCGGTCTGCTTCTGAACCTGGAGCATGATGGTATTCTGCTGATTAATCCGTGCAATTTTATCTGCCTGTTTCTGCGTATCCTGAACTTCTGCAATATCAGAAAGTCTGATATGCTGTCCGTTTTGGGACGAAATGGTAAGATTTCTAAGTTCATCTACGGAATTTATTTTTCCGGCAAGACGAATGAGGGTTGTATTTTCCCGTGTTTTCAGATTTCCTGTGGGGAAATCAAGGTTCGACAAAGAAATCACCTGCTGCACCTGAGGAATGGTAAGCCCATATCCTTCCAGTTTTTCCTGATTTAAGTTGACCCGAATTTCTCTTTCCTGTCCACCAATAATATTGACCTGAGCAACCCCCGGAATTCTGGAAAGCTCCGGCTGAAGTCTTTGATCAATAAGATCATACAGTTCATTTTCTGTGAGGTTGGCGGTAATTCCCATGCTCATGATGGGCATATCGGAAAGGGAGAACTGCGACAATGACGGTTCATCGATATCTTCCGGCAGATCTGAACGGATGGCGTTTATTTTTCTTTGGGCTTCATTCAGGGCATAATCTACATCTGCATCAGCCTGGAATTCAATAATGATAACAGACAAACTTTCGTAAGATTTTGACTGGATTTTTTTAACGCCTTCCAATGATGAAACGGCATCTTCCATTTTCCGGGAAACCGTGTTTTCCACTTCCGCTGGTGAAGCTCCGGGATACACCGTTGCTACGGTGACCACTTTTACTTCAAATTTCGGAATCAGTTCATAACTCAGCTGCGTATAGCTGAATAAGCCGCCAATGATGAGCAATGCGAGCATTACAATCACCAAACTGGGCTTTTTTATAGATACTTCTGCTAATTTCATTCTATCTTTTTTCTTATTTATTGAAGCACCTTCACTTTTGTTTTGTCGGTCAGGTTAATCTGTCCGCTGATGACCACCTGATCTCCTTCTTTCAATCCGCCCACAACCTCTACTTTATCGCCGAAGTTGGTTCCGCTCTGAATTTTGGTGAGATGTGCTGTATTGTTTTTTACCACAAAAACCTGATTATCACTCACACTGCCTACGAAAGCATCTCTCGGTATGGTAAGCGTTCGGTGTGAACCACTTCTGGTGAAAAGCGCACTGCCATACATTCCTGCTTTCAGCTTGTTAAAGTTATTCTGAACCGTAATTTCCACAGGAAACTTCAAGGCTCCCGAAGCAGACGGTGCGATGAAGGTAATTCTCCCGTCTAAAGTATCTTCTATAACATCAGGTTTTACTTTAACGATATTTCCCAATGCCAGTTGCCCGATGAGCGACTGATCGACATCTACTTTTAGTTTCACTGAAGAGATATCCACAATTTCCACAATGGGCATTCCCGGACTCAACACAGTACCCACTTCCACAAACTTCTGATTGACAATACCGCTTACTTTGGAAACGATATTGGTATCGCCGGAAACCAGTTGTGCAGACTGCATTTGAGCACGTGCATTTTTCACCTGCAATCTGGCCTGATCCAGCTGCAATGCGGTAATACCTCCTGTTTTAAATGCCTGTTCATATCGGTTCAGTGTCATCAAAGCATTGTCGAGGTTGGCCTGAGCACTGCCTACATTCACATTCACTTTGTCACCGGAAAGTCTTCCGATGCTCTGCCCTGCCCTCACATAACTTCCTTCTTTTACATGGAGTGCGATGAGCTGACCTCCCATTTCGGCAGCAATCTGCGCCTGAAGTTTTGGCAGAAAAGTTCCGTTGACGTGAAATTCTCCGCTAATGTCTTCAGCAGCTACGGCAGCTGTACGAACGGCCACATCAACATTTTTTTCCGCTACAATGGCTACTTTTTCTTCGTTGCTTTTTTTATTATTCTGAAGGATCAGGAAAAAGGCGGCTCCGATTCCCAATACAATCAGGATGGTAATGATTCTGTTCTTTTTCATTTTTTTTTAATTATTTTCGTTTAATGTTCTGAGTTTGCCCTGAGATTTTAGCAGATTAATTTCCGCCAGTTTATAGTCCAGCTGGGCTTTGGTGAGGTTATTTTTTGCTTCGGTAAGATCGCGTTCGGCATCCAGAATGTCATTTAAAGTGGCCAGTCCGTGCTGATAATTGCTGCGGGTATTGGCGAGTACTTCTTCTGCCAGTTTCATATTTCCTTCCTGGGTAGTGATCATCGTCATGTTGTTCTCCAGTTGAACGAGCGCATTTTTATGAGATAAATCCAGCCCCAGATAGGTTTCACGTAAATCGGCCTCTGCTTTTTCGATTTCAATCTGATTCAGTTCCACTCTTGATTTTGTGGCAAAACCATTAAAAATAGGAATGCTGATATTCAAACCGATAGAAGCCAAATCCGACCAAAATACACCGTTACTGCTTCCATTCCACCAAGGCATCTTTTCTCCCTGTCCCAGGAAACCATAATTGGCAGAAAGTGCAGCTGTAGGATAATATTCTGCAATGGTAGCCTTTTTCTGCCATTGAAGAAGTTCCAGCTGTTTGTCCATAAGTTTTAATTCCGTCCTGTCTTCAAAATTAGCAGTACGGTCAGGTAAAATGGCTGGATCGAAAGTCTGCTCCGGCAATTCAATTTCCTGATTCATAGGCATTCCGATCATAAACTTCAATGTATTTTCAGCCAGATCTAATGTATTTTCTAATTGAAGCACACCGGAATTCACATTATTTCGCGCCACCACAGTACGGTCCAGATCTATTTTTCTGGCAAGACCGGCATCATACAGTCCCTGGATGATTTGGATGGTTTGAGTAGTAATATCAAGATTACTTTTCGCATTGTTCAGCATTTCTTCCGCCTGATATACCTGGAAATAAGCATTGGCCACTCTCTCGATGATCTGTTCCTCGGTGAGTGCTGCATTCAGAATATAAAATTCTTTTGTAGAACGGGCAGCTTTCAGTCCAGTAAATACTGATTGATTGAAGAGAACCTGAGTAAGCTGCACCATATTACTCGAAGTCCATTTTTGTCCAAAAGCGACTTTTACCTGCTGTCCCGGTGCTCCGAACATTTCTCCCGGAAGTACTGTTTCCTGCAACAGCGGATTATAAGAAGTATTGCTGTTGAAACTGAGATTAGGTAACGCATTTGCCCGGACTTCTGCAATCTGAGCATCGCCTTTCCGGATGTCAAGTCTCGCTTTTTCTGCTTCTGCCTTGTGTTCCAGCGCATGAGCAATCGCTTCAGAAAGCGTGAGCCGCTGCACCTGCTGTCCGGACATCAGGGCTCCACAGAATATGAAACCAAAGATTAATTTTTTCATTTATTTAATTTGTTATACTGTTTGATAAACTTTTTTCCTTCTTCTGTTGTAATAGCGTTCATATAGAACAGAACTACTTCTTCATGAAAATGATGTCTGTCGAAAATTTCTGTATCAATGAAGGGAGAACTGTCGTATGACATGATGAGTGAAAAGAAAAGCTGTGCATACGCCGTTTCATTAAAATCTGTACGATAGTAGCCCTGTTCTCTTCCTTTTTGTATGTTGCGAAGGAGGACATCCGTAAACCGGTGTGAAAATTCGCTGATATGTTTGTTAAAAATAGCCGGATAATACCGAACCAATTGCCGGATGAATAAAGAACTGTTAGAGCGTACGGCTTCTTCAATCTGCTGATCGCGGTACATCATTCTTTCCACTGCATTTTCTACCTTATCATCCAGCGAATCGAGCTGGTCAATAACGTCGTTCAGTTTATAGGCAAGTACATCTTCCAACAGAGTTTCTTTGTTTTTATAATGCTGATAAAGTGTTTTCTTGGACATACCAAACTCCTTAGCAATATCATCCATCGTGAGTGTTTTAGCTCCATTTTCAATAAAAAGCATGACTACTTTTTGTAAAAAACCCTTGTCCATGATTCAAAATTTAAGGCTGCAAAGATACAAAAGGAAACTAATAAACCAATAAAGTTTCTGAGTTTTTTACCATATGATGTCTAAAAAAGATATTTGCCGCATAAAATATGTTCTTTCTAATCCGAAAGATTATAAAACGCAAGCAAAAATTATAGTTGGAAGTCATCTGAAAAGGAACACTTTAGTAATTGGTATCTGGATTTAATTAATTTTACGAACTTAACCGACCATTCTATTTGACTTCAGAAATGCAGAAAAAACCAAGGGAAATACATTCACAACCTTTTGAAAAAATAAAATCATGGCTCAGAAAAAACTGGGGTACTGCGCTGATGCTGCTCTTTTTCGCCACGCTAATCATCAGCCCTGATTTCAAAACATGGGTAATGCGGCAAATTATTTCAACAGGAATTATGAATGCCAAAGTGGAAAAAAAGGAATCGGTTTCACATTCAAAAGTGGTAGCAGAACATTTGGTGGTAATGGACAGTCTGGGAAATACTAAGACTACTTCTGATCTGAAAGGCAAAGTAATTTTTATGAATTTCTGGGCTTCATGGTGTCCGCCGTGCCGCGCAGAATTTCCTTCTATTCAGAAATTTTACGAACGTTATAAAGATAATCCTGACGTGATATTTTTCACAGTGAATCTTGATGAAGATCCCGCTGTGGGCAAATCGTATCTCAAAAAAGAACAGTTTACGGTTCCGTTTTTAGTGCCCGCCAGTGCTATTCCCTCAGCTTATTTTAACGGATCACTGCCAACCTCAGTTGTGCTGGATAAAACCGGAAAAATACGTTTGCACCATACCGGAATGGCCGACTACAGCAAAAATTCATTCTATAAGGAAATTGATGCTCTTTTAAGGGAATAAAATGAAAGATTATTTCTGATTGGAAGATTCCTCTTCGGCTTCCTCCATGAGTTTCAGATAGGTGTGATAACGCGATTCCTGAATTTCGCCGGTTTCCAGCTGAGCCATAACGGCACACTGCGGTTCATTAATATGGAGACAATTATAAAACCGGCACGCTTCCCGCGCCCGAAATATTTCCGGAAAAAAATGCTGAACTTCTTCTTTTTCGATATTGATCATCGCAAATTCCCGAACGCCGGGAGTATCAATCACGCTGCCACCAAAATTCCAGAAGTGCATCTGTGCAAAAGTGGTAGTATGTTTTCCTTTCAGATGGGTTTCTGAAATCTCAGACGTTTTCAGATTCAATTCCGGTTGAAAAGCATTCACCAAAGTGGATTTTCCGGCGCCGGAATGACCGAAAAACACAGACACTTTATCCTTTACCGCTTGCTGAAGCAGATCGAGATTCAGTTGGGTATAGGCAGAAACCTGCAGCGTTTGATAACCTATATTCTCATAAATTTCCTGTATTTCTCCAATGATTTCTTTTTCCTCCACGCTCAACACATCCATTTTGCTGAAGAGAATCAGCGGCTCAATAGTATAGGCTTCGCAGCAGGCCAGAAAACGATCCAGAAAACCCAGGGAAGTTTCGGGAAGTTTTAGTGTGAAAATAAAACAGGCAACATCAATATTAGAAGCAATAATATGCGCTTCTTTGGATAGATTCACCGATTTTCTGATCAAATAATTCTTTCTGGGTTCAATTGTAGTAATCCAGGCAATATCATCCTGTTCCAGTTGGAAACTAACGTGATCGCCCACTGCCAAAGGATTGGTGAGGCGTGTTTTCAGAAGTTTGAATTTACCCCGAATGCGGGCTTCAAAAACTTTTCCCGTCTCCTGCTCCATAACCTGATACCAGCTTCCTGTCGATTTAATAACCAGTCCGTGCAATGTACCCATGAGTTCCATTATTTTTTATCATTCATAATTTTATTCTGAATTTCCACCGACTGTTCATGAATGGATTTAAAAAGTTTCTCGATAAATTCTCTAGACATCTGCGTTTCTTCGGCTTTTCTGGCGGCATATTCAGTAATAATTTTCCAGCGATCCGGTTGAAATACGGCGGCATTATGAACTTTTTTCAAACTCCCGATATGTTCTGAAACCTTCATCCTTTGGGAAAGCAACTCAATCAGCTGAAAATCAATATCGGAAATCAGGGTTCTGAACCGATCCATGTCTTCATCAAAAGCAGAAATTTCTGTATCTCTCACTTTCAGTTTTTCGATCATTCCGGCCAATGCTTCGGGTGTTACCTGCTGTTTCGCATCACTCCATGCTGCGTCAGGATTGCAATGCGTTTCTATCATCACTCCTTGATAGCCAATGTTCAACGCTTCCTGAGCTACAGAAAAAAGTCCTTCCCTGTTTCCGCAAATATGCGAGGGATCCACCAACATCGGTATTTCAGGGAACTGATTTTTAAAATCGAGTGCAATCTGCCAATTGGGGACATTCCGGTATTTTGTTTTCTGATAGGTAGAAAATCCGCGGTGTATTGCGCCAAGGTTTTTAATTCCCGCTCCTAAAAGCCTTTCCAGTGCACCGATCCATAAAGCAAGATCAGGATTAATTGGATTTTTTACCAAAATGATTTTATCTGTTCCTTTCAGCGCATCGGCAATTTCCTGTACTGCGAAAGGATTAACGGTTGTTCTGGCACCAATCCAGAGTACATCCACATCAGTTTCTAAAACCGCTTTCACGTGATGGGCGTTGGCCACCTCAGTAGCAGTTTGAAATCCGAATTCTTCTTTTACTTTCTGAAGCCATTTCAGACCGATAACTCCAACCCCTTCAAAACCATTGGGCTTCGTACGGGGCTTCCATATTCCGGCACGAAAAACAGGGATCGGTACGCCTGTTTTTTTTATTCTTTCCGCTGTTTCCAGCATTTGAAGTTCACTTTCTGCACTGCATGGCCCCGCAATGATCATAGGGGTAGGATAGGTTTTAAACCACTCGTTTTTTAACTGGGCAAGCTCCATTTATTTCTCCTTAATTAAAATCAAATTTAAACAAATCATCAAGATCCTTCAGCACGGGATTGATCTGAACATATTTTTCAAAAAGTGTGTGTTTAGTCATTACTTCTTTTTTTAAACTGACACTGTCCATAACATATTCAATATTAAAATGATAATTATTGACTTTATGCCTGAAGTGGTTAAAAAAATCATGGCTCACTTTGTCAAATTCTGCTTTTGCGGAATCCGAAGGATAAGAAATCCGCACAGTTGTTTCATCCAGTTTTCTCAGCCGGAATCCTGAAATAGCATTGTAAATCACAATCTCTTTCTGTTGAATATTCTGAAGAAAATCCATCCAGGCCTCCTGCAAATCCGTTTGTGTAAAATGCTGGTTCGGGAGTGTATCTTCATTCGTGAGCTGAACTTCTTCGGCTACTTTGGTGGTTTCCTGAAGTTTTTGCAGAATGCTGTAGCGGGAAGGTTTTATTTCTTTATCCTTTAATAAAGGTTGTTCCGCTTGCTTGATATCAGGTTCGGGAAGCGCTTCTTTCTCTTCTTTTTTAGTGGGAATCAGCTTTTCAGCTGCGGCTTTAAGAAGCGGGGCTAGAATCAGGAATTTTTTTTTTTATTTTCCTGGCCGGTAGCGGTGAGACTCGCCAACTGCATCAGAGCGATTTCAACGGTCAGCCTTGGATTTTTAGAGTTTTTGTAGTTGATGTCCGCATGATTACAGATTTCAATACCGTCGATCAACTGTTGCGGCACCCACTTTTTGCTTTGTTCACCAAAACGCAACCGGGTTTTCTCTCCTACTTCAATCAGGCTGAGTGTCGCGGGATTTTGAGCCATCATCAGATCCCGGAAATGACTTCCCATTCCGGCGATGAAAATATGCGGATCAAATCCTTTTTTTACGATTTCATTGAAAGCTGAAAGAATTTCAGGAATTTTATTTTCATGCGCCAGATCGGCGATGTTCAGGTACTGGTCATAATCCAGTACATTCAGCACCTCAGCCGCTTTCTGAAGGGTAATATGTTTTTGTGTAAAAGTCGCCAACCTGTCGAAAATAGAAAGGGCATCCCGAAGCGCACCATCAGCTTTTTGGGCAATGAGATACAGCGCGTCGTCTTCATACTGAATATTTTCCCGTGCTGCAATTTTTTTCAGGTGCTCCTGAATATCTTCGATAGTGATTCTTTTAAAATCATAAATCTGGCATCGGGACAGGATGGTAGGAATTATTTTATGCTTCTCCGTAGTGGCCAGAATAAAAATAGCGTGAGCAGGAGGCTCTTCCAGAGTCTTCAGGAAGGCATTAAATGCAGCGGATGAAAGCATGTGTACTTCATCGATGATATACACTTTGTACTGTCCTGTTTGTGGTGCAAAACGAACCTGATCGATCAGAGCACGGATATCGTCTACTGAATTATTAGACGCCGCATCCAGTTCATAAATATTGTAGGCAAAACCGTCTTCGGAAGTGGAGCCGTCTTTCTCATTGATTTTCCGGGCAAGAATCCGGGCACAGGTGGTCTTTCCCACTCCTCTTGGACCGCAAAACAATAATGCCTGTGCCAACTGGTTTTCTTCAATAGCGTGTTCCAGCGTATCCGTAATATGCTGCTGCCCTACAACAGTTTCAAACTCCTGTGGGCGGTATTTTCGGGCTGAAACGATGAAGTTTTCCATTTGTCAAAAATAAGTGAAATTTTACGGAAATCAAAACAGGATTCGTCTCCCAAAACAGAAGAAGATGACGAGCTTTTCTGTTATTTTTTATTCTTGGCGTTTCGTTTCGCATTAATAAATTCCCATACCATCGGAAGAAGAGAAATTCCAATGATCCCGAAAATTACGGTTTCAAAATTATCTTTTACAATAGGAAGATTTCCGAAGAAATAACCTAACAAGGTAAGGCTAAATACCCAGATCAACGCTCCGATGACATTGTAACGGATAAAAACCGAATAATTCATGGAGCCAATTCCGGCTACGAATGGCGCAAACGTTCGGACAATAGGAACAAACCGTGCGATGATAATGGTTTTAGGGCCGTTTTTCTCGTAGAAATCCTGAGTTTGTTCAATATATTTTCTATTCACCAGAGGTTTCTCCCGAACTTTGAGATTCAGGATTTTCAGGCCCACATTTTTTCCTAAGTAGTAGTTGAGTGTATCTCCTAGAATAGCTGCTGTAGTCAATAAAAACAGGACCAGCCAGAGATTGAGACTGGCCGATTCGCCGTCGGCACTGATGACTCCCGCACAGAAAGCTCCTGCCGCAAAAAGCAGCGAATCGCCGGGGAGAAAAGGCATGATCACCAAACCGGTTTCCACAAAAACAATCAGAAAGAGAATAAGATAAATCCACACGCCATAGTCAAGAATCATAGTATGCAGATGCTGATCAAGGTTAAGAAAAAAATCGAGAACGGTTTGTATAAATTCCATAGAAGTCCGATTGGTTAAATAAAAATAATGCGCAAAAATACAGATTAAAAATTGGAAGTCGGAGAATAAATATCAGATTGTATTTCGGAATGTACTATCACAAGCCTGCAAAATGGACGGAGGATAATTTCTATAAGTAATGACCTAGCCAAATAGCGGTTCAGACCAGCCGATTCATTTTCATTAAATTTGTAAAAAATAAAGAGAATGAATTGGATCAATTACCTTGAAAAGCACACAGAATTATTAATGATCAACTTAGGCATTTCCCCGGAATGGGCAGTGTATTTCAGGTTATTGTTATTTATTGTTATCCTCATTACGGTATCTTCGGTGGCATTTGTCCTTACTAAGAGAATCTTCCTCCATTATCTTTATCAGGTTTTCAGAAGGACCTCTTTTTCGTGGGACGATATGTTTGCAGAAACCAGAGCGTTTGATAAATTGGCTCACATTGTTCCTGCAGTTCTGGTTCTTTTGATGGCTCCGGTGGTTTTCGCGGATTTCGGACAAATTCTCCCTTTTATTATCAAACTGTCAGAAGCTTATCTCATCATCGTAAGCATGACGGTATTTTTTGCCATCATTAAAGTAGGTGAATTCAGCCTTTCGCGACATCCTGCATTCAGCGATAAACCCTTAACCAGTTACTTTCAGCTTATCAGAATACTGCTTTATATCGTTACCATCATCTTAGTTTTATCGGTAATTCTGGACAAATCACCGATCTATTTCCTGAGCGCGTTTGGTGCCATGACGGCTATTCTATTATTGGTGTTCAAGGATACTATTCTGGGATTGGTAGCCAGTGTACAAATGTCATCTAACGATATGGTGCGGGTGGGGGATTGGGTGGAAATGCCGAAATTTAATGCTGACGGAGATGTGATTGACATCAACCTGAACACGGTAAAAGTGCAGAACTGGGACAAAACCATCACCACAATTCCGACTTATTATTTTATTACAGACAGTTTTAAGAATTGGCGCGGAATGCAGGAAACCGGAGGAAGAAGAATTAAAAGAGCCATCTTCATCGACGCCTATTCGGTGAAATTAGTAGATCCTGAAACAAGAGAGAAATTTAAAAAATATCAGCTTGTCAGAGATCATGTAGAAACCCGGCAGCAGGAAATAGAAGAGGATAATAAAAAGAACAATATTGATACGTCAGTTTTAATTAACGGACGGCGGATGAGCAATCTCGGGGTGTTCCGAAAATACATAGAAAACTACCTGAGGAACCACCCGAAAATAAAGCAGGACATGACGATTATGGTGAGACAGCTGGCTACCGAAAATAAAGGTATCCCACTGGAAATTTACTGTTTTACCGATACAACTGCATGGGCGGAATACGAAACCATACAGTCGGATATTTTTGATCACCTGTACTCTACCGCTTCTTTTTTCGATATTGAAATTTTTCAGGAGCCTGGCGGGAAAGATTTGCGGGGGTATTTAACAGAATTAAAAGTTGGATAATATTGTTTCGGTGTAATAAGAAATAACAATTCCAAAAGAAAAGGAGAAGTGATCCCGGTGATCACTTCTCCTGTTTTGTAGGCCCATGAGGAATCGAACCTCAACCTAAAGAACCGGAATCTTTAATTCTATCCATTAAACTATGGGCCCGTCTTGCGGTGGCAAAAATAGGAAATTAAAATAAATTTCCACCTCTGATGTGAGATGGAAATTAATCTTTTATTATTCGCTGATGGTTACTCTGCTTCCCATCGTATGAGCATTCATTTGCGGTGCGTAGTAATTCTGCAGCGTGGTGATGCCGTTGCTGAAGGTTCCTGAAGCGTTGCAGATGTAATCATACTCGAACACATATTTTCCTTTCGGCATATATTCGATATAAAAATTAGTGGAGGCATCTTTGGAAGATTGGTAATAACCCAAACCATTATTCCAACGGTATCCTGATATTACGTTCAGCGGTTCAAAACCTGCAGCGCGCATATCTTTCAGATGAATGAATTCCATATTTCTGTCGGTGTTCAGTACCATTCTCACCGTTACCTTATCGCCCACTTTCAAAGGTGAATGTTCTGTTATCTTGATTAATTCTTCCCCATTTTCAGTTTTTACTTTTTTATACAATTCTTTGGTGATGGAAATATAAGATTCCGATGATTTAATCTTATCCAGGTCCTCATAATATTGCCAGAAGAGCCCACCCTGAACAATTCCCGGCCCGGGCTTGGTAACCGTTACCGTGGCTAAGGAAGGATCGATTTTATTTTCCTTTATACTCTTCTTCACATATCCCGTTGCCTGCGTATCCTCATTTGCCAATGATTTTCCGCCCCAAACCACAGTGGCTTTATCAGATTCCGCGGTGGTCCATGATTTCCCGGAATTGAGAATGGTAAAAATCACTTCAGCCGTGCCGCGGGAAGTACCCCAGGAGTTGACTTCCTTTTGGGTGATAAGCCAGATTTTCATCTCTTCAATAAAGATCGGGTCATTAGGTCTCAGTTTCTGAAACGTTTCCAGAGCACCGGCATGATTGACCGTTTTGGAGGAATACCAACCCCAATCGTTCAGGTTTTGTTTCCAATACACACCCTGCGTTTCTGATGGTGTTGAAGTTTCTTTTAAATACGTCAGCAATTTACTGGAAAGATGAGTCAGCTTATAATCGTGGAATAATTGGGCTGCACGGTGAAGTCCGAAGAAAGTGAAATCTTTTATGTCGGCTTTCGGTGCTTTCTGAATCACGAGGTTTTTCAAAGTTGCTCCTTTATTTTTCAGCGGATATTGATTTTCCCAATAATGCCGGGTGTCTAGATAATCCAGCACGAAATTGTTCCAGACATTTTCGCGTTTCGAATCCCAGTATTTATTCACCTCATTGTCTACATACGAAATCAGTTTTGATACCATTTCTTTCTGATCGGTATTTTGATAATCTGCTACATTTCCTTTCAGCCATTCATTAATTCTGCCCAGATTTTTCAAAATATATAAGGAAGTATAATAG
>JAEYOX010000079.1 GCA_023411265.1 Bacteroidota bacterium
TTCAGAATAAGTTCATGAAGGGAAAGGAGTTCCATTTTGTTCTTATTTACCAAAATCAATCCATATCCCATAATGGTAGTTCCGGGATCGATGCCCAGAATGATTTTTTCATTTTCCACAAGACAAATGTAATGATTAAAATTTTTGTTCAAGGGCTTGCATACATAAGAAAACTATGTATATATTTGCAATGTATCATTCAGGTTGATTATGAAGAAAAACGCATTATACAAAGGAACGTTACAGAATATCATCCTCAAACTGCTTTCTGCCGAGGTGAAAATGTACGGCTACCAGATGACACAGCGAGCGAAGGAACTGACTTGCGGCGAACTGGAAATGACAGAAGGAGCGTTGTATCCGATTCTTCATAAATTAGAAAATGAAGGCATTGTTTATTCAGAAATTCAGAATGTGAACGGACGCGACCGCAAGTATTACCTGCTTACCGAAAAAGGAAAAAAGCAACAAGCAAAGCAAGAGCAGGAAATGAAAAGTTATATTGGAAATCTGAGCACAATTTTTAATATTTAGTGTATGAATCTTAGCGAGAAAAATACCGTAATTGATTTTCTGAAAAGCAAAAAGCTGTCTTATCCATTATACAAAGAAGTGTTGGATCATTTCTTTTTGGATATTGACCAAAAAATGTCGGAAGGTATGGGTTTTCCGGAAGCGTTCATTCAGGTTAAATTAAAATGGCACGAGGAATTCAAAATGGTGTCGCCGGATATTATGTCTTTTCGAAAAGTAGCAAAAATTGAAGCAGATGCTATGCGAAGTAGATTTAGAAATATTATAAAAATATCGGGTTTATTTGCATTGGTTTCCTCACTTTTTGGTTTGGTTTACGAACCTTCACAACTTTATATTGCGGGAATTATAATGTTGATCTTGGCAGCATTTACTTTATTTTTACTTTTCAGAAGAAAGATCCGGTTTTCCCAATACTTTCAGATAAATATCCATCCATTGATACTGAAAAACACAGTGATAAGCGTGATTTTATTTCTATGTTCTGGAATAATTGCTGGATTTTATGATGATGTCGGAGGACGAGATTTGAAAAGCATTATCCAGACTTCAGTGATTATTTTTAATTTGTTGATACAATCTCAACTGTTATGGTTTCACCAGAAAAAAATAAACGTTTTATTGTCATGATCGAAAACCAACTTGCCGAAATCCGAAATTATCTTTTTACAAAGAAACTTCCGATAGACGTTCTGATGGAAGTGAATGATCATTTTGTTTCGCAAATTTTAGAGATGCAAAATGAAGGTGAGACTTTCGAAGAAGCTTTCATCAAAACGAAAAATGCCTGGCGAAAAGACCTGAAACCGTACTAGAGCGGCGGATGGGATATTGAGGATAAAAGCAATCTTATGCGAAGGATCCGCAGGGAAAATTTCAGAAATATTTATTCAAAAACAGTTCTGTTCGGTTTGTTGCTAACGGGAACTATTTATGGGTCAATGGCATTTTTATCAGAGAACCATTTTCTATATCTGATGATCGCAGTGTATAGTGTATTTGTCTTTGGTCCGGTATTGTTTTATTTCTTGAACCGTAGTGATTTTGGGTTAGTAAAAAAATACAGAAATTATGTTCTGACGGAATATCAGATGTACGTTTTTGCTTACATCAGCATTCCGATAATTTCCCTTCAGTTTCTGCTGCGAATGCATGATATTTCCTCCTATTGGTACAGCACTTATCACTCACAAATTCAGTATGATTTCAATCGCAGTGTCGCGATTGCTTTTGGTTGTTTTCTTTTATACTCAGCATGCATTCTGATTTTTTTATCACAGCAGCGCTATCTCCGGCAAATTCAGAAAGTAAAACCTTTTTTGAAGTATTTGAAGGAGGGTTAGGGGTTCATAACTTGTTCAAGTTTCATAAGACATTTTTGTTGGATTGTATACCTCCTCAGAAGAAGGTACTTCCCTGTGGTATTATAGTTGCACTAACGGCCACCTGAGCCTTAAGACTCATAACACCAAAAAACAAAATACAATGGAAAATATTCTACCTGAATATTTCAGTAAGACGATAGAGAATAGCTTTAAATCTTATATTTTAGATGGAAAACATCCGTGCATGATGGCGCGTTCCGTTTTTAAAATGGCACAATATGATCTGAATCTGTATGAGGAAATGACGCAGGATACTACAGCTAACGCGATTTTACAGGATTTGAAAATCTTTCTTGAAAATACTGACCCGAATTCCACAGAATACCGCTCATTTGTAGCCCTTTTCCCGAATAACCATTTTGATGATGAATTGTCCTTCGAAAAATCGCTATGGCAAACTTTACAGAATTTACATAAGCATGATCCTCATCCGTGGGATTCCACTGTAAGTCATGATCCTGAAAATGCCGAATTCAGTTTCAGCCTTCTCGGAAAGGCGTTTTATATTATTGGTCTTCATCCTAGCAGCTCCAGAAAATCTCGACAGTCACCCTATACAGCGTTGGTTTTTAACCTCCATTCTCAGTTCGAGAAACTTCGTGAAATGGGTAAGTATGAAAGAATACGAAATTTAGTTCGAAAAAATGATGAAAAATTACAAGGAAACATTAATCCTGTATTGCAGGATTTTGGAGAAGACTCTGAGGCCAGACAATACAGCGGCCGACACGTAGAAAGCAACTGGAAATGTCCGTTTCATCATAAATAAAATCAGAATGCAAAATTATACCGTTATACCGCCTCAATCAGGGAAAGCTTTCATTTTGAAAAAAGGACAAATTCTTACCGTGGTAGATCCGCAGGGCATGCAGGTAAGTGATATGGTTCTTTTTAATCTGAATGATCATGGGGAAAAAATCTCATCTGGAAAAACGCTGGATTTTGAAGAAACCATTCTGCTAACGGCAGGAAATACTTTGTGGAGCAACCGTTCCCGGAAAATGGTAAAAATTATAGCCGACACGAATGGTCGTAACGATTTTCTTTTGGCTCCGTGCAGTAAAGAAACTTTTGAAATCATGTACGATTACTCCGGCTATCATCCCAGTTGTCTGGAAAATCTCTCGAAAAATCTAGAACCTTTCGGAATCACCCAAGATGATGTTCCCACAGCTTTTAATATCTTTATGAATGTTCAGTTTGATGAAAAAGGAAAGATTTCCGTTTTACCTCCTACTACCAACCCAGGAGACTACGTACAGTTTGAAGCCCTGATGGATCTGCTGGTCTGTCTCACCGCGTGCTCTGCTGAGGACAGTAATGGTGGCACTTTTAAACCAATTCATTATACCGTAAAAAACAAGTAATTTACAAAATAGGTAAAATTCGATATTTTAAAATAAGAGAAGCTTCCTGACAATAGCGGGAAGCTTCTTTCTATAAATGTTTTTCTGTAAATTGTTAAGTTACATATTCCGTCTGTATTTTCCGCCAACTTCAAACAGTGCGGTTGTAATCTGTCCCAATGAACAGTGTTTTCCGGCTTCCATCATTACTTCAAATAAATTTTGTTGATTGATGGCGGCTTTCTGAAGTTGTTCCAGTATTTGTTCGGACTTGTCCGCATGCGCTTTCTGGAAATTTTCCAGATTCTGAATCTGCAGTTGCTTTTCCTCTTCAGTGGAACGGATCACTTCTCCCGGAAGAACCGTTGGCGAACCATCTTTCCCCAGGAAAGTATTTACCCCGATGATGGGATATTCTCCTGTATGTTTCAGCCATTCATAATGCATAGATTCCTCCTGAATCTTCGAGCGCTGGTACATCGTCTCCATTGCGCCAAGTACGCCACCTCTTTCAGTAATCCGGTCAAATTCGGCATACACTGCCTCTTCTACAAGATCGGTTAACTCTTCAATAATAAAAGATCCCTGAAGTGGATTTTCATTTTTTGCCAAGCCTAGTTCCTTATTGATGATCAACTGAATCGCCATTGCTCTTCTTACCGATTCCTCCGTCGGTGTGGTGATGGCTTCGTCATAGGCATTGGTATGCAGCGAATTACAGTTGTCATAAATTGCGTAGAGTGCCTGCAGCGTGGTTCTGATATCGTTAAAATCAATTTCCTGAGCATGCAGCGATCTTCCGGAAGTCTGGATGTGGTATTTCAACATTTGCGAGCGTTCATCCGCACCATATTTGTATTTCATGGCTTTTGCCCAGATTC
>JAEYOX010000044.1 GCA_023411265.1 Bacteroidota bacterium
AACTTGGCGCAACAGCCGTGAAAGGAGCATTGGACAGAATAAATATGGATCCTGCTTTGGTGCAAGAAATTTACATGGGAAATGTACTTCAGGCCGGCGAAGGCCAGGCTCCTGCAAGACAGGTAGCAATAGGAGCAGGTTTGTCCAACGAAACGCCTGCAACTACGATTAATAAAGTTTGCGCATCGGGAATGAAAGCCGTAATGATGGCAACACAGGCGATAAAAGCCGGTGATGCTGATATTATCGCAGCAGGTGGAATGGAAAACATGTCTTCGGTTCCGCATTATTTCTCTGCAAGAAATGCCACCAAACTGGGCGATGTTAAAATGCAAGACGGAATGGTGCTGGACGGCCTGACGGATGTGTATAATAAAGTGCACATGGGAGTTTGTGCGGAAAAATGTGCTGCCGAATATGAAATCTCCAGAGAAGATCAGGATAATTTTGCTGTCGAATCTTACAAACGTTCGGCGAAAGCTTGGGCTGACGGTAAATTCCAGAATGAAGTGGTTCCCGTAGAAATTCCTCAAAGGAAAGGAGAGCCAATTATTTTTGCAGAAGATGAGGAATATAAATCTGTAAATTTCGATAGAATTTCAACACTTCCTACAGTTTTCCAGAGAGAAAACGGAACCGTGACAGCTGCCAATGCTTCTACATTGAACGACGGTGCTTCTGCACTTATTCTGGTGTCCAAAGAGAAAATGGAAGAACTGGGACTAAAGCCTTTGGCAAAAATTGTATCTTATGCAGATGCAGCCTACGAACCGGAATGGTTCACCACAGCACCCGCAAAAGCACTTCCAAAGGCCTTGAAAAAAGCAAATCTGGAAGTTTCTGATATCGATTTTTTTGAATTTAATGAAGCGTTTTCTGTAGTGGGACTGGCCAATAATAAAATTCTGGGACTAGACGCGGAAAAGGTAAATGTGAACGGCGGTGCAGTTTCTTTAGGACATCCGCTGGGAAGTTCCGGATCCAGAATTATCGTAACATTAATCAATGTTCTGAAACAGAATAACGGACGTTACGGTGCAGCAGCCATCTGTAACGGTGGAGGTGGAGCTTCTGCCATTGTTATTGAAAATATGCAGTAAATTAAACGAACTGTTCAGCACTAAACCATTAAGAAATAACACTATTTTTCTTAATGGTTTTTATATTTTTGTTCAAACAATTCTAAAAATGAAGGAAACTACATCGTTGAAACCCGCAGGTATTAAAAACAATCCGAAAATAATGAAAGCCTGGGCGGTGTACGATTGGGCCAATTCGGTGTATTCTTTGGTGATTACATCAACCATTTTTCCGATTTATTATGCCATTCTTACCACAATTACCGAGAGGAAAGTGCTGGTAAAGGAAACAGGCCTGTGGATCGACGTTCCTCTTCGCCATAAAATAGAAATCTTCGGAGAAACTTACCATCCGGATGCGGTATACGGCTATTCACTTACTGTATCATTCTTTATTGTGGTGCTTATTTCTCCGTTTTTGTCGTCTCTGGCTGATACCATCGGAAATAAAAAATCCTTCCTTCAGTTTTTCTGTTATCTGGGAGCTACGTCATGTATGGGATTGGCCATGTTCACAGGGTTGAACAATGTTTTTCTCGGGTTATTATTCAGCATTACTGCAAGTGTAGGATTCTGGGGAAGTCTGGTTTTTTATAATTCTTTTCTGCCGGATATTGCCACGAAAGACAAACAGGATGCGCTGTCTGCCAAAGGTTACGTTTATGGATACATCGGATCCGTAGTGTTGGTTATGATCTGCCTGGTTCTCATTATGTTCGTGGCTCAGAATGAAGAACAAAGGTTAATTTACACTCGTGTCAGTTTCTTGCTTACCGGTGCATGGTGGTTTGGCTTTTCACAGTATACTTTTAAGCATTTGCCCCAATTTGGTAAAGTAAAAGACCAGTTGCCGAAAGATCTGGTGCTTTTGAATTATAAAAATATCTTTAATAAACATAAAGAACAAGGAGGTTTTTGGGTGGTTTTGAATGACAATATCAGCTTCTATAAAGCCATCGGGAAACAAAGTTTTAAAGAACTATTCAAAGTGGGAAACTTGCTTTTTAAGGATACAAACTTGAAATTTTTTCTTTCCAGTTTCTTTTTTTACAGTGTCGGAATGCAAACGATTTTCCTTATGGCAACACTGTTCGGTAAAAGTGAAATCAATCTCGATCAGGGAAAACTGATTGCCACCCTGTTGGTGATTCAGATTGAAGCTATTTTAGGAGCTATCTTTTTTTCGCGTTTATCCAGAAAAATCGGCAACAAAAATGTAATTTCCATCACGGTTATTTTATGGATAGTTGCGTGCCTTTCAGCGTATTATCTGAATAAAGAAAATCCTTATGTCGAGTATCAGTTTTACGGAGTTGCCGCTATTGTTGGTTTAGTGATGGGTGGTCTTCAAGCGATGTCGAGATCTACCTATTCCAAACTTCTACCGGAAGAAAGCAATGACAATACCACGTATTTCAGTTTTTATGACGTACTGGAAAAGTTCGCCATCATCCTTGGTACTTTCATCTTTGCAACCCTGATTGACAAGTTCGACAACATGCGTTACGCAGCACTTTCTATGACTTTTTTCTTCGCAATAGGGCTGATTTTGATCCGTTTTGTAAAGTTGAATACACAGAATAATAAGGAGGTTCTGTAAATATTCTAAAATTCTTAAGGTAAATTCAGAGATATTCTGTGAATGATTCATTAAAAATAAAAACACACATTTAAGCTTGTCAAAAAGTTAATTTTTTCAGAATTTTTTATCAATTCATTAAAAAAAAACACTATTTTTGCAGCCGTAAAAATCCCTTATGCAAAATATCAGAAATATTGCGATCATCGCACACGTTGACCACGGAAAAACCACATTGGTTGACAAAATCATTCACGCCACCAGCATTTTCAGAGAAAATCAGGAATCCGGAGAACTCATCATGGATAATAACGATCTGGAACGGGAACGTGGCATTACCATTCTCTCCAAGAATATTTCCGTTACCTATAAAGATACCAAAATTAATGTCATTGATACTCCCGGCCACGCCGATTTCGGTGGCGAAGTGGAAAGAGTTTTAAAAATGGCAGACGGCGTTATTCTTCTCGTAGATGCCTTCGAAGGACCAATGCCGCAAACGCGTTTTGTGCTGCAAAAAGCTTTGGAGCTCGGCCTTAAACCTATCGTTGTTATTAATAAAGTGGACAAGGAAAACTGTCGTCCTGAAGAAGTTCATGATAATGTTTTCGACCTGTTCTTTAATCTTGATGCAACGGAAGAACAGTTGGATTTTCCTACTTTTTACGGTTCCTCAAAACAGGGTTGGTTCAACACTAGCCTTGAGCCGGCAGATTCCATCCTGCCTTTACTTGACGGAATTCTTGAATACGTCCCGGCCCCTAAAACTGAGGAAGGTAACCTTCAAATGCAGATCACTTCTCTGGATTTCTCCTCTTTTTTAGGAAGAATTGCCATTGGAAAAGTGACCAGAGGAAGTGTGGCGGAATCACAGTGGATTGGCTTGTCTCAGGAGAATGGAAAAATCGTAAAAGGGAAAGTAAAAGAACTGTACGTTTTTGAAGGTCTGGGAAAGAAAAAAGTTCAGGAAGTACAGGCAGGAGATATTTGTGCGATCGTAGGTTTTGATGCTTTTCAAATTGGAGATACTTTTGTAGATCTTGAAAATCCGGAGCCGCTCCCAAGAATTTCCATAGATGAACCTACGCTAAACATGACGTTTTCCATTAATAATTCTCCTTTCTTCGGAAAAGACGGAAAGTATGTCACATCCAATCACCTGAAAGAAAGACTGGAAAAAGAATTGGAAAAAAACCTTGCCCTGCGTGTGGAACAAACCAATGACGCCAATACTTTTTTGGTTTTCGGAAGAGGAATTCTTCATCTTTCCGTACTGATTGAGACCATGAGAAGGGAAGGGTACGAAATGACGATTGGCCAGCCGCAGGTCATTTTGAGAGAAATTGACGGCGTGAAATGTGAACCGTACGAAAGCATGGTAGTGGATGTTCCGGAAGAATACGCAAGCAGAGTTATAGACTTGGCGACGCAGCGGAAAGGAGATCTTCACATTATGGAAACCAAAGGCGAAATGCAACACATGGAATTCGATATTCCGGCAAGAGGTTTGATTGGTTTGCGTTCGCAAATGCTGACAGCCACCGCAGGAGAAGCCATCATGGCACACCGTTTTTCGGAATATAAGCCTTACAAAGGTGCCATTCCGGGAAGAAATAATGGTGTTTTGATCAGCAAAACTCAGGGGCCGGCTACGGAATATTCTATTGCAAAATTACAGGACAGAGGAAAGTTCTTCGTGGATCCGGGTGAGGAAATTTATGCCGGAATGATTATCGGAGAACAAAATAAACCAGGCGATTTAGTAGTCAATATTGTAGAAGCCAAACAACTGAACAATATGCGGGCTTCCGGTAAGGACAAGGATACCGGCGTTGCGCCGAAAATTTTGTTTTCCCTAGAAGAATGTATGGAATACATTCAGGCAGATGAAGCCATCGAGGTAACCCCGAACTTCATCAGAATGCGGAAAAAAGTACTCTCCGAAGAAGACAGGAAACGCACGGAAAGAATGGCAAAATCTGAATAATATTGTATTCAGTTTTCCGCTAGACAAAGAATCCGCCTCAGTTGTGAGACGGATTCTTCTTTTTCCAAAACCATAAACATCTTTTACAAAATAAAAATCCGTCTAAACTGTTGTCGTGAGACGGATTCTTTATAAGTGCCCGGAACAGGACTCGAACCTGCAAGCCTTTCAGCACTCGCACCTGAAACGAGCGTGTCTACCAATTTCACCATCCGGGCTTTGTGATGTCGGAATTTAGAGTTGCAAATATAAGAAATCAGGGGAATCGACCAACCATAACTGAAGTTTTTTTTATTCGATGCAAGGTAATCCTTCATAAAGCCTGCTTCTTAGGATTATTTTTTTATCGCATGATAATTTCTTAATTTTGTGGAAGAAAATGAAAGACGAAGCTCTCTTATCGTTGATCCATCTGGCCAAGGAAAAAGACCAGAAAGCGCAGACGCAACTGATCAATCTGTTTTGGGTAGATGTATTTACTTTTGTGCTTCATAAGGTGAGGGATGAGAATGATGCAGATGAAATTACCGTCAGTGTTTTCTCGAAGATCCTCAATAAACTGGATTTGTATGATCCGGCTTTTCAGTTTAAAACCTGGATGCTCACTATTGCACAAAATACAGTGATTGATTTTTGGAGAAAGAAAAGGCGAGATAACGAGGATCCTACGGATGAAATTCATCATTTCAAAAATCAGTTTGCAAAATCGCCGGAAGAACTGATGATTTCGCAAGAAGAACAGAAGAAAATCCTTAAAATCATCGAAAGTATGGATGCCAAAAATCAAGAGATTATCCGTCTTCGTTTTTTTGAGGAAAAGAGCATTAAAGAAATCGCAGAAGAACTGCAGCTGTCGGTTTCTAACACCAAAGTGCGCATTATGCGGGCCAAAAAATTACTTGCAGAACTTTTAAAAGAATAAAATCCGCTGTCTGCCGACAGTTTATCGAATGGAAAACCCAACTTTAGGTACCGATACTACCATACAGAAACCAAAATGGATCCGCGTGAAACTTCCTACAGGAAAGAACTACCGCGAACTCCGTACCCTGGTAGATAAATATAAACTCAATACCATTTGCCAAAGCGGAAGTTGCCCGAATATGGGAGAATGCTGGGGAGAAGGTACGGCCACGTTTATGATTCTGGGAAATATCTGCACCCGAAGCTGCGGATTCTGTGGCGTGAAAACGGGGAAACCTCTGGAGGTGAACTGGGATGAGCCTGAAAAAGTGGCGCGCTCCATTAAATTAATGAAAATAAAACATGCGGTACTCACTTCCGTAGATCGGGACGATCTGAAAGATATGGGGTCAATCCTTTGGGCAGAAACCGTGAATGCAGTGCGCAGAATTTCTCCCGGAACCACAATGGAAACGTTAATTCCTGATTTTCAGGGAATTCACAAGCATCTGGATCGCATTCTAGAAGTAGCACCGGAAGTGATTTCCCACAATATGGAAACAGTGAAAAGACTTACGCGTGAAGTGCGCATTCAGGCAAAATACGAACGCAGCCTTGATGTGTTGAGATATCTAAAAGAATCAGGACAAAATCGCACCAAAACTGGAATTATGTTAGGACTTGGCGAAGAGAAAGCAGAGGTTTTTCAGGCCATAGAAGATGTACGGAATGCTAACGTGGACGTGATTACGTTAGGCCAATATTTGCAGCCCACCAAAAAACATCTGCCGGTAAAAAGATTTGTAACTCCGGAAGAATTTGATGAATACGGTACTTTTGCCAGAAATCTCGGTTTCCGTCATGTGGAAAGTTCGCCGCTAGTGAGAAGTTCGTATCATGCTGAAAAACATATTCACTAATAGAGTGAGGAGATTTTTAAAATTCAGAAAATAAATTATCTTTATCTTTTTATATATAAAACGGATACATTATGAAATTCAACAGCCTTGCTTTATTGGCTTTGCTTTCTCTGGGAACGGCGAGTTGTAAAGAAAAGACATCGTCAGATCAGGAAAACAATACCGTTACTCAAACCAAGAAGGGAGACCTTACAACTGAAGAACTGAAAACAGAAATCAATGGCATTACTCACCGCTCCTATGCTGCGTACAATGCGAATCTGGAAGGACAACTTCCTGTTGTGTTTGTACTTCCCGAATGGTGGGGACTGAATGATTATGTGAAAAACAGGGTGCATCAGCTGGCAGAACTGGGATATTATGCAGTAGGAGTGGATTATTACGGCGATCAGAAAGTAGTGGATACACCTGAAGAAGCTAAAAAACTTTCCTCTCATTTTTACGAAATTCCAATTGATGCACGAAGAATGTTTGATGCCGCAAAACATCAGGTGAGTCTTGTTGATAAGGCAGATTATAATAAAATGGCCATTATTGGCTATTGCTTCGGAGGAGCACAGGCTCTCAATATGGGTCGTATTTCTGACGATTTCAAAGGTGTGGTCAGCTTTCACGGTAATCTGAGTACTGGAATCCGTGCCAAGAATAATTCGGTACAATATCTCGTGCTGAATGGTGCTGCGGACGAAATGGTATCTCAAGAAGAGATTGCTTCATTTAAAAAAGAAATGGACAGTGCAAACATCAAATATACGTTTATTGAGTATCCGGGTGCAAAGCATGCATTTACCAATCCGAACGCTTCAGAAATCGGACAAAAACACGGACTGGATATTGCATACAACAAAGAAGCCGACGAAAAATCATGGAATGAAATGAAAAAATTCCTAGAAGATATTTTTAACTGATAACAACAGACTGAATAGAAAGCGAACCCCGGATTTCATTTAAAAAATCCGGGGTTTGTTATTTCGAAAGTGTTCTAAATTTTATAAAAAATATTTAAACTTTCAGGTTTCCTTCCACGCCATCGCTGTTGTCAGTTTTGTTCCCGGTAATTGCAGAGGTGACCAAACTGATTAACGTTACTAATTTACCGGCTTTTGTATCCCAATAATAAGCATTTTCCGGAGCTACACGAATGATGGAGATCATAGGATCATCTTTTCCATCAAACCAGGCATTGGCCATTGGTGTCCATTGCTCTTCAATAGTTTCGCGGTCTCCATAGATGTAAGCGTTTCCGTAAATGGATAAAAATTCGGAATCTCCTTTGTTGATAAAATACAACTGTACACGCCTGTCTTCCCGTATTTCAAAATTTTTATTGCTGCTTTCGCTGCTCAAAAACCAGAGATTGCCTTGTGAATCGCATTCCTGTAGTGCCATGGGCCGTGCATTATTAGGTAAAGAAGTAAGTTCCGTGCAGAACATACAGACACCGGCTCTTTCAGACAGTTCTTTCAGTTTTTTAATTGCTTCAGTATCAGTTAAATTTTCTGTTGACATATTATTTGTTTTTGGATTAATCATCTTTTTCATCCCCGTTCGCACACCAGTAGATCGCATTGTCTAAGGCGCTGCACGGGTAGGATTTCGCTTCACCCGGCATCAGCCCACTGAATATGGCCGTGAAATTCTGAACTCCTTTTTGATCGGTGACGATGGCGATACGGTTCCATTTGGTAAGGTTTTTTAAACCTAAAAGAACATCCTGAATCCATGCTCCGAATGTGAAATTATCCACATCCGTATTCAGCAGTAAAAGGAAGTTGAGTTCATCAAAAATATTTACTTTGGCCTCTACATGGGGGATGACAAGATTTTCAAAATCCTCTTTGGTGACTTCACCGGAGGCTTTGAAAGCCGCTACGTGATCCGGCGTATCGGGAATTATTGTAATCATTGCTAAGTTATTTTTACAAAAATACAGGATGATTGAGTTATCTCATTATACGATTCTATTTATAGTATTATATAATTTCTTCAGCGATTTCTATTGCTTTTTCTGATCAAAGATGTACCTTTCCAAAGAAAAACAGATCATATGCAAGCAGTACTGATCATTATCGGCGATGAAATTTTATCGGGAAACACGATAGACACCAATTCTAATTTTTTAGCTTCTCAACTTAAGGAAATTAGTATTCCGGTGAAACAGATTCTGACAGTTTCGGATGATATTTCTTCTATTAAATCTGCACTGAAACTAAGTTTTGAATTGGGAAATCTGGTCATCAGCACCGGTGGTTTGGGTCCAACTAATGATGATGTAACTAAAAAGGCCTTCAAAGAATTTTTCAATGACGAAATTGTTTTCGATCCGGAATCGTATGAACATTTGAAAAGACTTTTAACAAAAAGGAAAAGAACTCGATTGCTGGATCTCAATAAAAATCAGGCAGAAGTGTTGTCAAAAGCGATTGTTTTTCAAAATGAAAACGGAACAGCTCCCGGACAAGTGGTTTCTGAAAACGGAAAAACCGCCATTTTTCTACCTGGAATTCCATACGAAATGAAGCCGTTGTTCAGCAACAAAATAATTCCCTGGCTAACGCAGAATTTTCAGTTAGGCCATCTTCTTACTCGCGTAGTGTCAGTGGTAGGAATTCCTGAAAGCCTGCTGTCACATACCATTCAAAAGTGGGAAGCGGAACTACCGAAACACCTCAGCCTTTCTTATCTTCCAATTGGCAACAGGATTAAACTCAGAATAAGCGGAAGTGGCGACAATAAGCTTAAACTTGAAAATGAAATGGAAGAACAGGTTCAGAAACTGAAACCATACATTTCGGGATATATTCTGGCCGAAAACGGAAATGAAATTCAGGACATTGTAAAGGAAATTTTGTTAGAAAAAAATCTGACGATTTCTACCGCGGAAAGCTGTACAGGTGGTGGAATTTCGCGGCTGCTGACTTCCAGTAGCGGAAGTTCGGCGTATTTCGCAGGGGGAATTATTGCTTATAATGCAAAGAAAAAAGTTGAAATTTTAGGAGTTTCAGAAAAAACCATCCGGGAAACGACAACAGTTTCTGAAAAAATAGCCCGGGAAATGAGTCAGGGTTGTCAGAACCTCTTCAAAACCAATATCGCAGTGGCTACTACCGGAGTTGCCGGGCCGTCTTCAGATGAATTTGGAAATGAAGTGGGAACGGTATTTTATTCTATTCGGATAGATGATAAAGAATATACCCGGAAAATGTTTCTTCCGTATCTTGACCGGAATGATTTTATGAATTTTGTTTCACAACGAGTACTGCAGCAACTGGTGGAGCTGCTTGTTCACCCGGAAAAAGGTAAGTGATTTTTAATTTTTTTGTAACTTTAACACTCGATAAGCAACCAATATACCTATTCATCAATTATTTAAAAATGAAAAAAAATATCATAAGCATTCTCGCACTTTCTGGAATTGTATTTTTTCAGTCTTGCTCGGTTAAAAATAAAGCTGCAGCAAGCTCAACGCCGGTAGAAAAACCGGAAAAAATCATGAAACATGAAATCAACTCCCCGATGGCAGAAAATGGCCTGAACCTGGAGTATATGGACACCTCGGTGCGTCCACAGGATGATTTTTTCAGCTATGTAAACGGCAACTGGTATAAAACGACGACTATCCCTTCTGACCGCGCGTCCTGGGGCTCGTTTAATAAATTGCGGGAAGACACGGATAATGCTTCGCTCAATATTCTTAATACCATTCTTTCCAAAAATTATGAAGAAGGAACGGAAGGTCAGAAAATACAGAGTTTATACGGTACTTTCATGGATTGGGACAAAAGAAATGCTGAAGGAATAACACCACTGAAAGCGGATCTGGCTAAGATAGACGCCATAAAATCTGTTGCTGATCTGCAAAATTATCTGAACGGAGCCACCAAAAAAGGCAATAATCCCTTTTACTCCTGGAGAGTAGGGGCTGATTTGAAGAACTCTGTGATGAATGCGGTTTACCTTAATGGGCCATCCTTAGGACTAGGAAAAGATTATTATCAGAAAGTCAATGAGGCAAATACCAAAACGCTGACAGAATATATTGGTTTTGTGACCAAATTATATCAGGTTTTAGGGTATAAAAATGCAAATAATACCGCTATTCAGCTGGTGAATTTTGAGAAACAACTGGCCAATCTTCTTCTTACCAACGAGCAGGGAAGGGATGCCAATCTTCGGTACAATCCAAAAAACGTTAATGAATTACCGTCTATAGTGAAAAATATCAATCTGCCGGCGTATTTAAAATCGGTAGGTGTTTCTACAGACCGGGTAATTATCGGTGAACTGAAATATTATCAGAGTATGGATTCGTTCATTAACTCCATAAACCTTCCCATGTTGAAAGACTATATGAAATTTCATCTTCTGAGAGGAAACCTAGGTAATCTGGATAAAAAAATGGATGATCTGCAGTTTGAATTTTATTCAAAATATTTACAGGGACAACAGGAACAAAGGCCTATGGACAAACGCGGACTGCAAATGATTAACAATGTTCTGGGAGAAGCATTCGGAAAGTTGTATGTAGAGGAAAATTTCTCACCCGAAGCGAAAGCTCAGATGGAAACGTATATCAATTATCTTAGAAAAGCGTTTTCAGCAAGAATTGATCAGCTGGACTGGATGTCGCCCGAAACGAAAGTGAAAGCGCAGGAAAAACTGTCCAAATTTAATGTGAAAATCGCCTATCCGGATCAATGGAGAGATTATTCCAAACTGGTGATGGTATCTCCGAAAAGCGGTGGAACATTATATCAGAATATGGAGAACTTAACAGCGTGGCATTATCAGCGGAATCTGGCAAAGATAGGACAGCCTGTAAATAAGAAAGAATGGGCAATGTCGCCGCAAACCGTTAATGCGTATTACAGTTCTTCCAACAACGAAATTGTATTTCCAGCCGCCATTCTTCAGCCACCATTTTTCAATTTCAAAGCAGATCCTGCCGTTAATTTCGGTGGAATTGGAGCGGTAATTGGCCATGAAATTTCCCACGGTTTCGATGATGGCGGTTCCAGATTTGACGGTGACGGTAATCTGAGAAACTGGTGGACGGATGCTGACAGGAAGAATTTCGATGCTAAAGTTTCTCAACTTGCAGCGCAGTACGATCAGTACGAGCCAGTGAAAGGTTCTTTTGTAAACGGAAAATTTACCAGCGGTGAAAATATCGGTGATTTAGGTGGGGTTGCCGTCGCATACGAAGCCCTGCAAATGTACCTCAAAGATCATGGGAATCCGGGCAGAATCAGTGGGTTTTCTCAAAATCAGCGTTTTTTTATGAGTTGGGCAACGGTCTGGAGAACGAAATCCACGGATCAGTATATCCAGAACCAGGTGAAGACTGATCCTCATTCTCCCGGTTATTACAGGGCTTTCACACCACTTTTGAATATTGATGCTTTCCACGAAGCCTTTAATACCCAACCCGGAGATGCGATGTACAAAAAACCTGACGAAAGAATTTCCATCTGGTAGTACAATCATCATCTAAGCCCTTTTCATTATCTATGAACAGGGTTTTTCTTTTATTCTTCAAAAAAAAATAATCATGGAAAATACAATAGAAATACGGAATCTAAATTTCGGTTTCCAGCCGGGAAAGCTCATCCTCAAAAATGTGAACATGAATATTCCGAAAGGATCCATCTATGGATTTCTGGGAGCCAACGGAGCGGGGAAATCGACTACAATGCGTCTGGTGATGGGGTTATTTAACGATACGCAAAATTCCGTAAAAGTATTTGGAGAAACCGTTTCTGAAGTTTTTCCCGAAGGGCTTCACCGGATTGGTTCTCTAATTGATTATCCGGCGTTTTATGATCACTTGTCTGGCTTTGATAACCTGAAAATTGTTTGTGTTATTAGGAAGCTTGATGAAAGCAAAATAGAAGAAGTTTTGTCGCTGGTGGGCCTGTCAAAAGCAGCCAAAATGAAAATGAGAAGGTATTCGCTGGGAATGAAACAGAGGTTGGCTATTGCACTGGCACTCATCAGTAATCCGGAATTATTAGTTCTGGATGAACCTGTGAATGGGCTGGATCCTGCCGGAATGATGGAAATCCGGGAATTGCTCATTCAGCTGAATCAAGAGCATGGTGTTACGATTTTTATCTCGAGCCATCTTCTGCAGGAAATTGATAAAATGGTAACGCATCTCGCAGTCATTGCCGATGGCGAAATAAAATTTGAGGGAAGCAAAGAGGAATTGAAAGAATTATATAAGTTTCAGAAAACAAGATTCTTCATGAATAATGCTGCCGAGTTTGTTCAATTTTTAAACTCAGATCATGAAGCAGAATTGAAATCACCAACTGAAATTTCCGTGGTAACACAATCCACGGAAGAGGTGGCGGTGATTAATAAATTACTCACGGAGAAGGGAGCCGGCATTTATCAGATCAGTGCAGGAGGTGGCCTGGAAGAATGGTTTATGGAACTTACAAAACAAAATTAAACATGAAAAGAGAATTACAATTTTTAGCGACAGCCTTCCGTGCCGAATGGTTGAAAATAAAGGGATTGGGTTTGCTCACCTTCGGAATTATTATTGCGGCACTCCTGCCACTTTTAATGCTCTCTACCCATATTTTCTTTGAAGAATCACGAACCTTCGACGGTGTAGCCAATTCATATCCTTCGCTCTTTATCGAGAACGGACTGAGTTCGTATGTTGGTTTTTTCCTGCTTCTTTTCATCATTATTGCTGCAGCCCGAGTTACACAAACGGATCATAAAAATAACGGATGGGTTTTTATGGAAACACAACCGCTGAGTAAATTCAGTATTTATGGTGCCAAGTTTTTGTCGGTGGTTTTGCTCAGTTTCATTTCCATTGTATTGTTTTTCCTGTTCAGCATTTTCATTTCCTATATTGATCTTGCGATTTTTCCTCGTGAAAAATTACATTTTGACATCGATATTCTATTCCTCCTCAGAACTTTCATCAGAGTTTTTGTGATGGTATTGGGCATCATCTCTTTTCAGCTGATGCTTTCCGTGATGATTCCGGGTTTTATCTGGCCTTTTATCATTGGTTTTGTTGGCTTTATAATTAATGTTGTTGCCATGATTCGCAATGAAACCTATGATTATATCGTGTATAATAATTTGAATACCAGTCTGCATTTTACGAATTCTACATTGCTGAATCGTTTTTTCAATTATTCCGATTTGCTGAGTTTGTTGTGGGCATTATTGTTTTTTTTAATTGGTTATCAGTACTATAGAAAACGAGGGATGAAAAATGCTTTTCTTAAAAATGGTGCAACTATTGCCAAAACAGTAGCCGGTATAGCTGTATTTATGCTGATCTATTTTTTCATTACGAAACCCATCTATCCACAAAAACTGGAGAACATCACCATAATCGAAGGGATTTTGAACACGGACAAACCTGTGACAAAAATTTACCTGTTGGATGAAGAATTGAAAAATAATTTTGCCGTGATTCCAGTCATCAACAATACGTTCCGATGGGAAAGCAAAGGTGACGTTCCTTTTTCCAATTATATTCTGGATGTTGAAAAACGATATATCCCGATCGTGCTGTCGAAAGGTGATCATCTGCAGTTTGAAATTAAAAAAGATGACCGGAATTTTGAGGTTTTAAGAAAAGGAACCAGAAAAGCAGAAACAGAATTTATAGAAAATAATACCAGGGGTTATTCTTCATTTTATAATAGAATAGTTCATAATAAGGAACTGGCGGACGAACCAAAGAAATTTTACCGGGAAGCAGAAAAAGAATGGGAAAGCCTGAAAAATAATCTTTCCAAATTCAGAACGAAAGAAAATATTCACATGGGAGAGGATTTCAGGAATTTCAAAATGCAGCAGGGCGCGGTGAAAATGCTCGGTGCACTGCAGGATTATCAGAGGATGACTTCTTTCACAGACAAAAAATTTCAGATTCCCACCGACTTTAAAAAAGAACTGGAAAGTACTATTCAAAATCCTGCAGAACTTCTCATGACTACAGATGAGTACAAAGCGTTCCGTCTGAAATCATTGCTTCCCCAGGAAGGAACAAAAAATCCGGACAGTATTATTTTTGCAAAACTTTCAGCTTCACCAAAAAGTATCGAGAAAGACCGACTGCTGTCTTTTCAGTTGCTTAAGATTCTGAAAATCAACAACGACGAAGAAAAACGAAACACTTTATACCAAGAAAAGTCCGGCCAGTTCATGGATTCTCGATACAGAGATCATGTCAGTCGGCAATTGGTGGTTATCAATAATCAGCAGAAAGGGAAACCGTTTCCGGAGCTTCAGTTTGAAAATGAAGATGGAAAGGCGGCAAGTCTGGAAGAGTTTAAAGGAAAATATGTAGTGATTGATTTTTGGGCTACTTGGTGCGCACCGTGCAAAGAAACCTCACCTGTTTTTGAATATATGGCAAAGGAATATTCTTTTTATGATAATGTCGTTTTCGTGGCAGCAAGCATTGATGAAGATAAAAACAAATGGAAACTGAGCATCAAAAACAACAAATCGGACGTAACAAAATGGTGGCTTAGGGATAATAAAATTCTGAGTTCCATTGGGGTAGACGGTATTCCCAGATTTATGATGATTGATCCTGAAGGAAAAATATACAATGCCGATATGCCTAGACCGGGAGAAACAGCGTTTCAGGAAATCCTGGATGAAGTGGTCGGAAACAAATTTAATTTTAATATGAGCTTTTAATATGAAGCTGATCACTGAAAGAAATATCATTATTTCAAATCCCGAAACCCGAGATTTTTTGGCAGACGCTTTTTATATAGAATCTGAAGAGCCGCTTCCAGTTGTATTTTTCGTCCACGGTTACAAAGGATATAAAGATTGGGGAGCCTGGGATCTGATGGCGATTGAGTTTGCAAAAGCTGGTTATTTTTTTATAAAATTTAATTTTTCCCACAACGGTACTACTCTGGATAAGCCTTCACAATTTGCTGATCTCGAAGCTTTTGGACAGAACAATTTTACGAAAGAACTTTCCGATTATCATGCTGTGATTTCATATTTTTCACACAGGAAAGAGGTGGATGCACAACGAATTGCCATTATTGGCCATAGCCGTGGCGGCGGAATCGCAGTGCTTCAGGCATTTGAAGACGAGAGAGTGAAAGTTCTGGCCACTATGGCTGGAGTTTGTAATTTTGGCTATCGTTTTCCCACTGGCGACAGAATGAAGGAATGGGAAGAAAAAGGCGTCATGTACTCTGAAAATGCACGTACAGGTCAGCAGATGCCACATGATTTTCAACTGTATCAGAATTACAAAGAAAATGAAGAGCGGCTGAATATTCAGTATGCAGCGCAACATTTGGAAAAACCTTTTCTGATTGTACATCCTCGGGAGGACGAAACCGTGAAAGTAAAAGAAGCTTTTCTTCTATACGAATGGTGCAAAACTTCAGAACTTAAAATAATTCCCGGTGCCAATCACAGTTTTGCCAGCAAAGAACCTTGGCATGAAGAATTTCTCCCTGAGCATCTGGAAACCGCCGTCGCCGAAATTATTGAATTTTTGAATAAAAATCTGTAAAAAGCGAAGAGTAGAATCTGTTATATTTGCGCATCAAAGAATAAACTATGGATTTTTTCACCGCTCTCGACTGGCCTAATTTTGCGGATCCGCAAATCTGGGTATCGCTGCTCACCCTTACGTTTCTGGAAATCGTTCTGGGGGTAGACAATATTATTTTCATCTCGATCATATCCGATAAACTTCCCAAAGAAAAACAGAGGTTTGCCCGAAATCTGGGGTTGGCTTTTGCGATGATTTTCAGAATCATACTTTTACTGATGATTAGTTGGATTATTGGTCTGAAAGAGCCTGTGCTAACGCTCGACTGGTTCCACGAGCCTGGAACCGATCTTCCCTTGCAACTCAGTTGGAAAGATATTATACTCCTCGCCGGAGGTATATTTCTGATTGGTAAAAGTACACTGGAAATTCATCATAAAATGCAGGTAGATCAAGTGGAAAAAACCAAAAAACAGTCAGCGGCCTCCAGCCTGATGTTTATGGTGATTTTTCAGATTATACTCATTGATATGGTATTTTCTCTCGATAGTATTCTTACTGCCATCGGACTGGTGGATAATGTGATGCTGATGATTATCGCCGTAGTCGTTTCTATAGGTATCATGATGGTATTTGCCGGACCTATATCGAGAGTGATCAACAAACATCCGAGTTTGCAGATTTTAGCGTTGGCATTTTTGGTCGTAATTGGTGTAATGTTGGTGGCTGAAGGTATTCACCAGCATGTAAGTAAAAATATTATTTATTCCTGTCTTGCCTTCAGTCTTGCAGTGGAATTTATCAATATTAGGATTAGAAGCAAGGCAGCACAGGTAAGAAAACTGAATCCGGATCTGAAAAACAGCCTAGAAATTGATGATCACCAGGATTGAGATTTTGAAAAAATGGAATAAAAAGGCTGTTTCCGGGATGGAAACAGCCTTTTATTGTTTCGGATTTTATGAAGATGTATTCTTCTTTTATATTATTTAATTTTTTTCGATGTTTATTTAGTTATCCCGGGTTAAAAATAATGGTGATGAGCCTGTAATTAATTTCCACGCTTCTTCGATCTTCTGTTGGGAGAGCAGTTTCTGTGCTTCAAGATGAATCTGCTGATCATCAGAATAATTTCCTTCCGGAAGTTCTTCCACATTGGCCAGCATTCCCAGATCATTGCCCGTAAAAATGGTGCTCAGTTTTATGGCGTCGGGCAAACGGTCAAAACCGATTCCTTTGGTAACCAATGGTTTTGGAACTTCAAAAAGGTTGTCTTTATTATTTCTTGAATACCAGTTGGCACCCAGCCTTGCTACAACGTCCAGTTTTTTCTGATCCAGAATTCCCTGTTCATTCAGATATTCGTCTCTGATATGAATTTTCACCACTTCACAGATTATCAGATTTCCGGCTCCGCCTTCAGTTCCCAAAGGTTTTACTTCTTGCACTTTGCATTCAAAGTTGACCGGACATTCGGCAATTAATTTAGGCTTTATCAGATCCGCTTCTTTCATGGTGAGCCCGGATTTGATGAACTCGTTTTCCATTTTATCATACTCAGTAGAGGCAAGCGAAATTTGCTGAACGATAGGATAATTCACTGTTCCAATCACCACTTCCGGAATTTCCAGAATATTCTGCAGCGTGTGTTTGGTGGTATTGTCCCGAACTCTTCTCGCCGGTGAAAAAATAATGACCGGCGGTACCGTACTGAACATATTGAAAAAACTGAACGGCGAAAGGTTGATATTTCCGCGCTGATCGATGGTAGAAGCCAATGCGATAGGGCGCGGCGCGATGGCAGTTTGCATGATCATCTGAAGTTCCGGTGCCGGAACTTCAGAAGGGATGATGGTTTTCATTTTCAAAGTTTAATCTGTTGGAAAAATTTATAAAATCGCAGGCAAAATAGTTCCTGTAACTTCCCCGAATCCGACCCGGATATCACCTTTCTGCGCCCATCCTCTCATAATGACGGTATCGTGATCCTCAATAAATTTCCGCTCCTGTCCGTCATTTAATTTCAATGGATTCTGTCCGCGCCAGGTAAGTTCCAGCATAGATCCAAAAGAATTGTTGTCTGTGCCTGAAATGGTTCCGGAAGCGTACATGTCACCTACTTCCACATTACATCCATTGACGGTATGGTGCGCCAGTTGCTGACACATATTCCAGTACATGAATTTATAATTGCTCTGACAAATGAGTGCTTCGGTTCCTTTCGCTGGCTGCAGATACACTTCCAACTGAATGTCAAAATTTTTATCACCACTGAATTTCAGATAATCCAAAACTTCAGGTTCCTGTTGTGGAGAGGCAGTTCTGAACGGCTCCAAAGCCTCCAGAGTGACGACCCATGGAGAAACCGAACTTCCAAAATTTTTGCCTAAAAACGGACCCAGCGGAACATATTCCCAACTCTGAATATCACGTGCAGACCAGTCATTGAAAATTACCATTCCGAAAATTGCTTCTTCTGCCTGAGCAGTGGAAATGCTTTCTCCCATTTCAGTATTTTTGTTGACGATAAAAGCCATTTCCAGTTCAAAATCCAGTTGTTGGCAAGGTCCGAAAACTGGAGAATCAGCATCGGCCGGTTTCATTTGTCCTTTGGGCCTGTGAATATCGGTTCCTGAAATAACGATGGAGGAGGCCCTTCCATGATATCCTACCGGTAAATGTTTCCAGTTAGGCAATAACGCATTGGCCGGATCACGGAACATTTTGCCTACATTAGTAGCGTGTTCGATGCTGCTGTAAAAATCGGTATAATTGGGCACATGAACCGGCATCATCATCTTCACCTGATCCAAATTGTAGAAACATTCTTCAATGGATTTCTCATCTTTGGAGAGTAGCGAACCTTCCAGCAGAAGTTCCTGTATTTTAATGCGCACGGCGTTGGTAACTGGCTTGCCGAGTTCTATAAATTCATTGAGCGTATAGGCTTCAAAGACGTTGTCATTTATGCCTTCGACATCATTAAAATAACCAAAATCATAGAGCGTAGCCAGGTCGATAACGATATCGCCGATTCTCGTAGCACAGGCAATATATTCTTTATTAAATACCGCAACTCCGAAAGGAATATTATAAATGGAAAAATCTGAATTTTCAGGATAATTGACAAAAGACTTCATTGATAATTTTTTAAATTAATAACTGAAATTCCTGACATTATTTACGCCAGGTTTTGAACCCTAAAAATACTAAAAAAAGTTCAGAGAGCGGCTCTGAACTGGGAGTTATTTTTATGTCAGTAAACTATTTTATTTCCAATGAATTCTCATCAATCCATCGTTCCTGCGTGTTAATGTCGGTAAGATAGAGATGGGTTTGTTGTTTTTTCAATAACATTGATTTTACGACAGGAACCTGTAATTTTTCGCGCTCCAGGGTATCGAATCTGAGCGAAATCATATTGTGGCGTGTACGCTGCACATCTCCCGAAAATACATTAGAATGAGATTCTCCTGTTGTTTTGTCATCGAAGATCTCAATAAATGTTGCCTTGTTTCCTTTCAGAATAATAAAATGCCTTTCCGTATGATCAGTAAAATCCTTGATGAGAACAAATTTTTTATCATCGAGAGATTCATTCTCTAAATTACTGTTGATGCTGTTTTTTTGATCCAATTGTTCAATCCGATGATTAACAGAATTGAATTGTGCCTGAAAAACTGAAAATATCAAAACAAATATGAGGAGGATGGTTTTTTTCATCATGTGTTAAAAATAATGGACTGGCATGTACAAATACCAGTCCATTTTGACAAAATTATTTTAGAAGGGAGATTTATAAGTTTCCTCTTTTTTCCTGCTCTCTTTCAAGTGCTTCAAATAAGGCCTTGAAATTACCGGCACCAAAACTTTGAGCTCCGTGTCTTTCTATAATTTCATAAAAGAGAGTGGGGCGGTCTTCTACGGGTTTGGTGAAAATCTGAAGTAAGTAACCTTCTTCATCGCAATCAATCAGAATTCCTAAATCCTGAAGTTTTTTGATGTCCTCATCTATTTGTCCTACCCGTTCCGGAACCATTTCGTAGTAGGCTTCAGGCGGAGCAGAAAGAAATTCTACACCTCTGGCTTTAAGTTCCGTAACGGTTTTAATGATGTCTTTGGTAGCTACGGCGATGTGCTGCACACCTTCTCCTTCATAAAAGTCCAGATATTCCTCTACCTGCGATTTTCTTTTTCCTTCAGCAGGTTCATTAATGGGGAATTTGGCGTAACCGTTTCCGTTGGCCATTACTTTGGACATGAGGGCAGAATATTCGGTATTAATTTGCTTATCGTCAAAACTTAAAATATTCACAAATCCCATTACGTCTTCGTACCATTTTACAACGGGCAGCATTCTGTTCCAATCAACATTTCCTACACAATGATCTACATACAGCAAGCCTACTTCGGACGGATTGTAATCACTTTCCCATTTTTCGTAACCGGGCATAAAGGTACCGTTATAATTTTTTCTTTCCACAAACATGTGAACTGTTTCGCCATAGGTGTATATTCCCGACATACGAATTTCGCCGTGTTCATCTGTAAGGGTAACAGGCTCGAGGTAAGGTTTTCCACCGCGTTTGGTAGTTTCTTCAAATGCACTGTAAGCATCATCTACCCAAAGTGCCAGAACTTTCACACCGTCGCCGTGCTTTTTTACGTGTTCATTAATCGGAGAATCAGATTTAAGTCCCGTAGTGAGAACTAGCTTTATCTTTCCTTGCTGCAAAACATAAGAAGCCCGATCCCGAACTCCTGTTTCAGGTCCGGCATACGCTAAGCTTTGAAATCCGAAGGCAGTTTTATAAAAATGTGCGGCCTGTTTTGCATTGCCTACATAAAATTCAATATAATCTGTACCATTGATCGGCAGAAAATTTTCTGCTTTTGCTATTTTTTCAGCAAATGTAAGTGTTGACATTTTGAAAGTTTGTTTAGATTAATGTACCGCAAGTTACGAATTTCCATTAAAATTAAATAATGTAATTAAGTTTGATTTAAGTTTCAAATTATAGTTGTTTTATTAAAAATAAAGTTTAGCTTTGTAGTAAGTAAAAAAGTAAAAGTTTTAAACTAATGGTAGTAAGGTCTTCGGACTGTACTATTTTTTAGTAAAAGAGATCCCCGTTTCGTTTGAGACGGGGATTTTCTTTTTATATAGCATGATCCTTAAATCTTTCAAAGCAAAATTTATCCAGCATTTCCCGGTCATCAGGGTGTGCAATTTCAATGAGTGATTTGGCGCGCTGCCTCATATTCTGTCCATAAAGATTTACAGCACCATATTCAGTTACTACCCAATGAATATGGCCTCTGGTAGTGACTACGCCGGCGCCTTGTTTCAGAAACGGGACAATTCGGGGAAGTCCTTTTTTGGTGCGTGAAGTAATCGCAATAATAGGTTTCCCGTCTTCACTTAAAGAAGCTCCTCTAATGAAATCCATTTGTCCGCCAATTCCGCTGAACTGTAAGGTTCCGATACTGTCGGCACAAACCTGGCCTGTGAGATCAACTTCGATAGCAGAATTGATGGCCACTAGTTTTTTATTTTTCTTAATTACCGTAGGATTGTTGACGTGCGCTACATCCATAAAGGAGAAGGATGGATTATCGTCAATATAATCGTACAGTTTCTTAGTTCCAAAAGCAAAACTCGTGATGGTTCTGTTCAGATGTGTTCCTTTGTACTTATTGGTAATTACGTCATTTTCAACAAGATCAACGATTCCGTCGCTCAGCATTTCGGTATGTATTCCCAGGTCTTTATGGTTGTGAAGACAACTGAGCACAGCATCAGGAATAGTTCCGATTCCCATCTGTAATGTAGATTGATCATCAATCATTCCGGCGATAATTTCCCCTATTTTTTTTTCTTCAGAACCTACTTTCGAACCGTAATCCACCGTCAGTAATTCAGCTTCATGCCACACCATTTTGTGAATTCTTTGCACATGAACCATTGCATCTCCGTGCGTCCGCGGCATTTTAGGATTTACCTGAGCAATGATAATTTTTGACGAATCCACCGCACTTCTTGCGACATCCACCGAGGTTCCCAACGAGCAGTAACCATGTTTATCCGGAGGTGAAACCGTGATGAGGGCAACATCCAGCGGAAGATAACCTCTTCTGAATAAATTGGGAATTTCACTAAGAAATACCGGAACAAAATCGCCTCTTTCGCTGTTCACAGCATCCCGAACAGGTGTGGAAACAAAAAGCGAATTAATGTAAAAACTGTCCTTATATTCGGGCTTGGCAATAGGAACATCGCCTTGCACAGTTATGGAAACAATTTCTACATCTCTTAATCGGGGTGCCTGCTGAGCAAGTTCCGCGATTAAATAATTAGGGGTACACGCACTTCCGTGCAGGAAAATACGGTCTCCGCTATTGATTAATGAAATGGCTTCTGCCGCACTTACATAATTATACATAGTTTCTTATTTGGATTACAGTTCAAAGTTAATGATTTGCTGATGAGCTTCACCTGAGATATATCAAGAATAGTTTTATATTGGAGTGAAATTTATCATAAAAAAGGTTCAGCATGCTGAACCTTCGCCAATAATAATTTTATTCCTGAGACCGGTCGTGGAGATAATTTTCTTCATTTTCGAGCCAGCTGAATGCATAGGAAGGATCTTCCACTTTCATGGCTTCTTCCGTGAGCTGTAGCGGCCGGAACGGATCTACCATCACAGCATATTCTTCTGTGAACTTTTTCCCGATACTGCGTTCCATTGCACCAGGGTGAGGCCCGTGAACAATACCGCCGGGATGAAGGGTAAAATCCATCAGATCAATATGATTCCGGCTCATAAAATCTCCTTCAGTATAAAATAAAACTTCATCACTGTCGATATTGGAATGATTGTACGGAGCTGGCACAGCCAAAGGATGGTAATCATACATACGTGCTACAAAAGAACAAACCACAAAATTATGGGCTTCGAAATTCTGATGAATCGGCGGAGGAAGATGTATTCTTCCTGTAATGGGCTCAAAGTTTTTGATGTTAAATTTATAAGGATAAAAGTAGCCGTCCCATCCTACAACATCAAAGGGATGGGTGGCATAAACGAAATCCCAGATCAGATTTTCTTTTTTTACTTTGATGAGGAATTCACCTCTTTCATCTTTTGGTTCAAAAAATTCGGGTGCTATGACATCTCTTTCACAGAACGGAGAGTGTTCCAGAAGCTGGCCAAATTCATTTCTATATCTTTTCGGAGTATAAATGGGAGAATGGCTTTCCAAGACAAAAAGAACATTACTTTCATCATTAAAATGAATCTGATAAATAGTACCGCGAGGAATAATAAGGTAATCTCCGAAAGAAAAATGAAGATTTCCGACAAATGTTTTTAAAATTCCTGAACCCTGATGGATATACAGTAATTCATCGCATTCAGCATTTTTATAAAAATAATCTGTTGATTTCCTGGGCTTTGCTAGTCCCATTTTCAGATCATTATTCAACATCAGAATTTTCCGGCTGTCCAGAAAATCATCTTCAGGGGTTATATTCATTCCCTTGAACATTCTGGGTGTAACGTTTTTGGGCACGGCAATTTTCGGGGTAACATCTTTAGGAGTGCCAATGCTTTTTATCTGAGTCGGGCGGTGAATATGATATAAAAGAGATGAAATTCCGTGAAAACCTTCGGTGCCGAAAAGCTGTTCATAATAATAAGCTCCGTTCTCAGATTTGAAAACGGTATGTCTTTTAGGGGGAATTTTTCCGGATTGTATATATCGCATTGTTTGGGTTTTTGTAAAATTACAAATTATTCAGCAAATTGAAATTCCCCTTTATATCGTTTACACCAAAATATCGGGAATTAAGGTTCGTACATTTCAAACTTTCCACTTTCAAAAAACATGACGATTTTTTTGACTCTATCCATATGACTAACAGAATTATAACGCTTGTTATCATCATCTCTGGTGTCTAATCCCTGAGAATCGTTTAAAGTACCCTGAACGGGAGCTGCTGCAGGTATAGAAAAATCTCGGCGATCTTGTTTATTGGAAGGAGTATGGTGGGTGCGGTCTTCAGATTCTGTATTTCCAAATTGATCATCGTCAATCAGGGAAAAGAGATCGGGGAGGGAAGTGGGCCTCGTTTTGGATCCAGCTTCTTTCTCCGCATCGGATTTTTCAGATGAAAACATTTCTCCTTCACCTTTTATCAGCCATTCCCATGTAAGTTCTGGTAAATAATCTTTTACTTTAATGAGGAAGTCCAGGGAAGGTTTGTTTCTTCCGGAAGTAATATGCGAAATGGACGACCGTTGCACTTCTATAGCATCCGCAAATTCTGAAGCACTCAGTTTAGAGTACTCAATTAATTGTGAAATTCTTTCATTTAGACTCATACACTCTACGATATTTGCAATCACAAATGTAAAACAATAATTCACATAATTAAAACACAAATGTAAACATCCCCAAATGAATGAATTTTACAAAAGTAAAGCCAGTACTTAATGTAGTGGCTAATAATAAATAGGAGAATTTAATATTGTAAAATCAGTGACGAATATGATCGTCATTTTCCGGATCATACTTTAGCTTGCGTTCTTTCTTTTTCTGGGGGAAGAGGAGAGAGGTAATAATACTCAGAGCAAGAATAGATACAATAATAATGAGTGAATGAGAGGTTTCAAACCCCATATCTGCCAATTGGTGGTGAAAAATCATCTTGAGACCGATAAAGGTTAGCAGTACAGCCAGGCCGACTTTCAAGAATCTGAATTTATCTATAATTCCTGCCAGTAAAAAGAACATGGAACGCAAACCGATTATAGCAAAAATGTTGGAGAAAAAGACAATATAAGGATCTTTAGTTACTGAAAAAATCGCAGGAATACTGTCTACAGCAAAGATAAGATCTGTAGCTTCAATGATCAGTAAAACGAGAAATAGGGGAGTCATTTTCTTTACACCATCAACGGTAACCCAAAATTTCTGGCCCACAAATTCATGATGCACCTTGAAATATTTATTGGCAAATTTTACGACAGGATGGTTCTTCGTATCGATTTGTTCGTTTTCATTTCGGTTCAGAAACATTTTAACCCCGGTAATCACCAGAAAAGCTCCAAAAACATACATAATCCAGCTGAACTTGGCAATGAGTGCTGCGCCTAAGAAAATGAAAATAAACCGCATTATAATAGCACCCAGGATTCCCCAGAACAAAACCCTGTGATAATTTCTTTCGGCGACGCCAAAAGCAGAAAATACCAGAATCATTACAAATATATTATCGACCGACAGCGCGTACTCTACAATATAGCCGGTGAGGTATTCCAGACCGAGGTTCTGATTGTAAAGTTGAATGGAATGTTCCAGATCAGACGGAATAATATGGACAGGATGCTGATGTTTTGAAATGACGGACTGAAGTTTTTCAATACTGTCAATTCCGTGAAGATGATGTCCGTAGGTGAGAAGAACAACATAAAAACCCATTGACAAAGCGACTACAAAAAAGCTCATCAGTCCGGCTTTTTTCATTGAAACTACACCACCTGATTTCTTCCCCATATTGAGGTCAATAGCCAAAATAATAAGGATAAAGAGGAGGAATCCTCCTAAAAATAATGTTTCGTTGCTCATACAGTTTAAAAAAACAAAGATATTTAAAAAAACCAAAATTGCGATGATTAACAAATGTAAAATTAGCAGTATGTATACCATTCCTTACAGGATTTTTATGTTTAACGGAATAACCACAAATTTTATGAAATATTCCTTTTAATACTTAAAGTAAACATAAATAAAACCTTGATATAATTGCAGAAAAGTATTGGTTTAAAATCCCTTATAAATAATTTTTAAAAAAATATCAATCCACAAAATTATCCACAGACAGAATGTCATTTCGGAGTGTTTACAAAATTTACAACTGTTATTATTGCTTTAGGATTAAAAAAAAATTATTTTTGAAATTTGTAAAAAGTAATTTGTGTCAATAGAAGAATATTATACTCCAAACCCTAATTTCTCCAGCCGTTATATTTCCCCCACAGCATTGGAAAATTATGTACAGCACAATCTCAGCGATCACCTTTTGCAGATAGGAACTTCTACTTTGGGTAAGCCTGTATATATGGTATCCTTAGGAAAAGGGAAAACTAAAGTGCTCGCATGGTCGCAAATGCATGGAAATGAAAGCAATGGAACTCATGCTTTACTGGATTTAATTGAAACATTTGCCCTTCATCCTGAATTTGAAGAGATAATTTTTCAAAATATTTCACTGGATTTTATTGTAATGCTGAATCCGGACGGTGCTGCAAAATGGACGCGAAACAATGCCTTGGATATTGATTTGAACCGAGATTTTCATCAGCAGGCCAGTAAAGAATTTAGGATTTTAAAGAAAATTTTTGATCAGGGAAATTATCATTACGGATTGAATCTGCACGAACAGAGAACGATTTTTACTACAGATGGCGTACATCCGGCGACTCTTTCTTTTTTAGCCCCTTCCGAAAACACAGAAAGGACGGTAACCACCACCCGTAAAAAAGCTATGGCTGTAATTGCTGAGATTTACCGACAAATGAAGCCGCTGCTTCCAAACGGAATTGGGCGTTATACGGACGAATTTTATCCCACTTCTGTCGGTGATAATTTTACCCGATTGAAAATGCCAACGATTCTTTTTGAAGGAGGACACTTTCCGGACGATTATAAAAGAGAACACACCCGCAAATTGTATACTTTGGCCTTGTATCACGCTTTGTTGGCCATTGCTAGTTTGCAAGGTACTACAGAGGGTTATGAATTATATTATGAAATTCCTGAAAATCAGGAAACGCATTACGATATCATCTACAGAAATGTCAAACTGAATACAGATTTTGAATGTGTGATGGATATCGCAGTGCAATATCAGGAACTTATTAAACCCGGAGATGATGAAATTTCCTTCATTCCGATTGTGAAGGAAGTTGGAGATTGCAAAAAGAAAAAGGGCTGGAAAGAAATCGACTGTACAGGTAAACAGTACGTTTCTAAAAGGAAATATCCAAAACTGGATGCAGAGGTAGATTTTGAAATCGTCTGATGTAAAAACCAAAAACAGCTCCTATAGGGAGCTGTTGGAATATTGGATATTAAAACGATTATTTCACCACTTTGATTCCTGCTGCCATAAACCTGTTCTGTTCTTGAGGCTCTGTTATCGCCTCAATTTCCTCTTGAGGTTTTTTTGCATCTTCAGCATAATGTCTGGCTTCTTCCACAGAAAGCATTTTTCTTTCTGCAACACCTTCCAGAACAACATTCTTCCCGATGAGTGCAGTGGGGACAAAGAAAGCATAATCCTTCATTTTCACGAAAAAAGTTTCCTTTTTATCATTTTCTACAGTTAGCCAGCATCCTTTCTTAGGGCAAACAGAAGTTACTTTTCCAGTCAGTACAGCGTTTTCCACTTTGTCGGATTTATCCAATTCTTTACTTAACTGGCTCACCGACACCGCTTTCTTCACAGTTTTATCTTTCACACCTGCACCGTAATTGTCCCCTACTAAAGCTTTTCCAGCAGGGGGAGCGAATTTTTTGGTGTCTTTTTCTTGAGCAAATGCAGTTGTCGCAAATGCTAATACGATTAAAAATAATAATCTTTTCATTTTTTTAGAATTTTTTTCAAAATTAGTAAAACTTTTCTAATACAAATTCGGAAGAAATTATTTTATATTTACTTTCTGATAATAATCAATCGATTAATATGAAAAGACAACTGAAACTCGGCGATGCCATCATGCTGGTTATGGGTTCAATGATAGGAAGCGGAATTTTTATCGTAAGTTCCGATATGATGAGGAATTTAGGTTCTGGGTATTGGCTGATAGCGGTTTGGGTGATTACAGCAATGATGACGGTGGCAGCTGCTATTTCCTATGGAGAACTTTCATCCATGTTTCCCAAAGCCGGCGGTCAGTACACCTATATTACTGAGATTTTCGGGCGTATGACGGGTTTTCTCTATGGGTGGGGTCTGTTTGCAGTGATACAGACAGGAACCATCGCTGCGGTAGCGATGGCTTTCGGGAAATTTACAGCATATCTTGTTCCGTGGCTCAATGATTCAGAACCTATTTTCCAAAACGGTGGTTTTAAAATCACCTGGGTACAGATTCTTGCCATTATGGTCATCCTTCTGCTGACTTTTATTAATACGAAAGGAGTGAAAAACGGAAAGTTTTTGCAAAATATCTTTACTGGCTCCAAAATTCTGGCTCTTCTTGGAATCATTTTATTTGGTTTTTTATTGATTAAAGATTCTCAGTGGTCTGAAAATATGAGTTTTGGATGGAGTGCATTTCAGGATTTCGGAAGTGAAGTAGGCAATAATCTGCTACCTACAAAGTGGGAGTCCATTAGTGGCATGGCTCTTCTTGGCGGACTGGCCGCCGCCATGGTCGGCTCTGTATTCAGTTCTGTTGCTTGGGAAAATGTCACTTTTGTTTCCGGAGAAATTAAAAATCCGGAGAAAAATGTGGTGAAATCTATGGTTTTGGGCACATCAGCAGTGATGGTGCTTTACCTTCTTGTGAATCTGGTTTATCTGAATGCTTTGGACAGAGACGGAATCGCGTTTGCCGATAAAAACCGTCCTGCGGTAGCTGCTTCGGAAGTAATTTTCGGAAATACAGGTACGGTAATCATGGCAGTTTTGGGCATGATTTCCACTTTTGGATGTATCAACGGTTTGGTTCTGGCTGGCTCCAGAGTATATCAGACTATGGCTAAAGATGGATTGTTTTTTAAATCTGCCACCAAGAACAACCGCCATGATGTACCCGAAAAATCATTATGGATGCAGGGAATATGGGCTTCTGTTCTTGCTCTTTCGGGTCAGTATGGCGATTTGCTGGACATGATTTCCTTCGTCATTGTGCTGTTTTACATGATTACCGTATTCGGTGTCATCTATCTTCGCTTCAAAAAACCTGAACTGGAACGACCCTACAAAACATGGTTGTATCCCATTACTCCGCTTTTGTATTTACTCATCGGAGCCGCATTCTGTATTCTGCTGATGATGTATAAACCTCAATATACATGGCCCGGCTTTATTCTGATTCTGATAGGTTTGCCCGTTTATTGGTTTATTAACAGGAAGAAAAGCCGATAGATATCAAAACATTTTTATATTTTTGGAATCAAACTTTTTTCATGAAGCAGGCGTTTCTCATATTTATTACGGCATTGATCGCAGTTTCCTGTGGTACTGCCAAAAAACCGGTAAAAAGACCGGATCCGTATAAAAAAACAATAGAAAGAAGTGCCGATCTCAGAAAACTGGTTTCCTATTTTTCAGGTAAAAACTCGCCTCAGGTGATCGAGGTATTAAAAGATGCGGAAAAATATTTAGGTGCCCCGTACAAATATGCAGGAAACACCTCTGCAGGTTTTGATTGCTCAGGCCTGGTATGCAAGGTTTTTGATGAAAATAGCATGAAACTCCCCCGACGGTCTGAAGATCAAAGTAAAACGGGGGAAGAAGTGGAAATAAAAAAAGTGAAGCCCGGAGACTTGCTTTTTTTTGCCACATCTTCCGGCAACAGAGTGTCGCATGTTGGAATTGTGCATACTATTAACCCGGACGGCGAAATAACTTTTATACATTCATCGACTTCGAAAGGCGTTATCATTTCATCATTAAATGAAAGATACTGGAACAATGCGTACCTTTTCGCCCGAAGAGTTCTTTAATTTTCCCAAAGCTAATCGGCTTTTTGCAGATTTCTATTTGTACTTTTGCAGGGTTATTTAAAATAAGAAATATGTCACTACAACAAACTATTGAGAAGATCTGGGACAACAGAGATCTGTTGCAGAATGAAGAAAGCAAAACCGCTATCCGTGAAGTCATCAGTCAACTGGATGCAGGAAAGCTGCGTGTGGCCGAGCCTTTGGACAATCGCTGGAAAGTGAATGAATGGGTGAAAAAGGCGGTAGTGATGTATTTTCCGATTCAGACCATGGAAACGGTGGAAGTAGGTCCTTTTGAATTTCATGATAAAATCCCGCTGAAAAAAAATTATGCCGAAAAAGGCGTTCGTGTGGTTCCGCATGCCATTGCGCGTCACGGCAGCTTTGTAGCATCGGGCGTTATTATGATGCCTTCGTATGTTAATATTGGAGCGTATGTAGATACCGGTACCATGGTGGATACTTGGGCTACCGTAGGAAGCTGTGCGCAGATAGGAAAGAATGTTCACCTGAGCGGCGGTGTAGGAATTGGAGGAGTGTTGGAACCGCTTCAGGCAGCCCCTGTGATTATTGAGGATGATTGTTTCATCGGTTCCAGATGTATCGTGGTGGAAGGAGTGCATGTAGAAAAAGAAGCGGTTTTAGGAGCAAATGTGGTACTGACTGCTTCTACCAAAATTATTGATGTAACAGGTGATGAACCGATAGAAATAAAAGGAAGAGTACCCGCAAGATCTGTAGTGATACCGGGAAGTTATACCAAGCAATATCCCGCCGGCGAATATCAGGTTCCCTGTGCTTTAATTATCGGAAAAAGAAAAGAATCTACAGATAAAAAAACCTCACTGAATGACGCATTGAGAGACAATAACGTAGCAGTATAATCATGTAGATGTATGGTAAAATCTAGATTTCTGAAATTCATTTCCAATCCCAAATATATTTTTGGGATTTACATTCTTGTAAGTCTAGTGTCCGCAGTGTCCAAGTTTTTCCGCGGGGAAGGTGCCTATAATAATTATCTGATTTTTAGGAATGTCTTTGCCAATACAATAGCAGAAAAAAATATCTATCTGCAATACCCTCAAGTTCATTTCGATTCTAATCATTACGGAGTTTTTTTCAGTGTACTGATTGCTCCTTTTGCTCTTTTACCGGATTGGCTAGGGATGCCGCTTTGGAATGTGGCCAATACACTAGTATTTATTTTTGCCATCAGCAAATTACCTTTATCGCATCCTAAAAAGGCTTTTTTTGCTTGGCTTTGTCTTCAGGAATTTATTACAGCATCGGTGAGTTTGCAGTTCAATGTGGCGCTCACAGGCCTTTTGATGCTGTCTGCCATTTACATTTACGAACGGAAAGAGACGCAGTCGGCCATCGCAATGCTGATCGGTTTTTTTGTAAAACTATACGGGATCGTAGGGCTCTCATCCTTCTTCTTTATCAAAAATAAGTTCAGATTTATTCTTTCATTTATCCTGTATGGCAGTGTATTTCTTCTTCTTCCCATGCTATTGTCCAGCCCTCAGTTTGGAATCCAGTCCTACGCGGACTGGTTCGAGGCTTTAGCAAGGAAAAACGGGACCAATGTGGTGCTGGGAAACCGTCAGGATTATTCCGTTATGGGAATCGTCCGCAGAGTTTTAGGAAATGCCGAGATAGCCAATCTGGTTTTTCTGATACCTGGATTGGCACTTTTTGGACTGCCGTATATCAGGATTAAACAGTATAAAAACTTGTCGTTTCAACTCATGATTCTGGCTTCCACACTGCTTTTTGTAGTGCTTTTCAGTTCAGGATCCGAATCGCCAACCTACATCATTGCCGTGGCAGGTGTGATGCTTTGGTTTCTGATTCAGAAAAAAAGAACCGCCATCGTCTATGGGATGCTTATTTTTGTCATTGTGCTGACCTGTTTTGGATTTTCCGATTTGTTCCCGAAGTTCATTAAAGAAGATTACATTATGAAATATTCTCTCAAAGCCTTACCTTGTGCTGTGGTTTGGTTTCGGATCATATATGAATTGCTGACAAAAGATTTTGAAAAAGATTATCAACTTGCCTGATGAAAAAGATCTCTATTGTAATTCCGGTATTTAATGAGGCAGAAAATCTATTGTTGATGTATCAGAAAATACATCGTATTTTCGAAATGCTACAGGAATATACTTTTGAAATCATTTTTGTCAATGACGGAAGCAGAGACGGAACTCAGGATCAATTAGAAGAACTGTCCCGCCAATACTCGCAGGTAAAGTATCTGGAATTTTCTAGAAATTTCGGTCATCAGCCGGCCGTAAAAGCCGGAATGGATTTCGCCACGGGAATTGCTGTTATTTCTATGGACGGGGATCTTCAACACCCACCGGAACTGATTCCTGATTTAATAAGAAAATGGGAGGAAGGTTTTGATGTGGTGCTGACCAACCGGTCTTACCCCAGAGAAATCTCTTATTTTAAAAAAAGAACTTCACACCTGTTCTATCAATTTTTATCAACCATTTCAGATGTTGATCTGAGAAAAGGAGGGGGATCGGATTTTCGTTTATTGGATGCGAAAGTCGTGGAGGAGTTTAGGAATTTTAATGAAGATGATCTATTTCTCCGGGGTTTAACGAACTGGATTGGGTACAGGCAGACTACCATTAACTTTACAGCAGGAGAAAGGAATGCAGGGAAAAGCAGCTACAATCTGAAAAAAATGATGAAATTTGCTTTCACAGGGATTACAGCTTTCAGTGTAAAACCACTGTATTTGGCCGTCTATTTGGGTTTTATTTTCTCTGCCATTGCTGTAGTGGGATATGCGGTTTATGTCATTCATTCATTTACTGCCGGCACTGAAATCTCGGGCTGGGCTTCGCTTATTATGACCGTTGTATTTTTCGGCGGTGTACAGTTGATTATCCTTGGAATCATCGGAATATATCTCGGAAAAATTTTTAAACAAGTAAAGGAACGTCCCAATTATATCATCCGCTCAAAAAACTTTTAAATGATTCTGCTTTCTTTTGACATCGAAGAATTTGATATGCCTTTGGAATACAAAGGTATTATTCCGTTTGAAGAACAAATCTCTGTTTCACAAAACGGCTTGCTTAAGATTTTGGATTTGCTTAGAAAACATGACGTGAAAGCAACTTTTTTCTCGACAGTGGTTTTCGCAGAACAGAGCAAAGATTTGATTGAAAGTTTATTGAAAGAAGGTCATGAACTGGCATCACATACTTGGTTTCATTCCGATTTTAAAGAAAAACATCTCTATGAATCCAGGACAAAACTTGAAGAATTATTCAGTACAAAAGTTACCGGACTTCGTATGCCAAGAATGCGCAATATAGACCCTAAAGCTGCTGCTGAAGCGGGATATGCGTATAATTCCTCCGTCAACCCGACCTATTTGCCAGGACGGTACAATAATTTGAAAATTTCCCGCACACATTTTTTTGAAGAAGGCGTCTTACAGATTCCGGCATCCGTGTCTCCGAATTTCAGAATTCCTTTATTCTGGCTCAGTTTTCATAATTTTCCGATGTGGATCTATAAAAAACTGACCCATGATGTTCTAAAAAATGATCAGTACCTGAACATTTATTTTCATCCCTGGGAGTTTTCCGACATCAGAAAAAACCAATATAACCTGCCTGGAATTGCCACTAAAAATACCGGAGAAGAAATGGTGCAGCGAATGGATGATTTTTTATTTTGGCTGAAAAAAATGAAGATTCCTTTTTCCACTTTTCAGGAATTCCAAACAACCATTCGCGTATGAAGATCGCTTTCGACGCTAAAAGATTTTTCAACAACAGTTCCGGATTAGGAAATTATTCCCGCGATCTGATCAGAATGATGGCTACGCATTATCCTGAAAATCAGTACATTCTTCTGAATAAAAACCTTTCGAAAAAAGGTGCAGAAATTCTTAGTCTTCCCAATGTGCTTTTCCTAAAAACATCTGCCGGAACACTGTCTCGGCAATTTCAAATGGGGAAAGATGCACAGAACCAGCAGGCAGATATTTTTCACGGATTGTCCGGCGAACTTCCGCTGAAATGGAATTCAAAACCGATAAAAAAAATCGTAACGATTCACGATCTTATTTTTGAAAGATACCCTCAGTATTACTCATGGTTTGACAGAAAAATTCACCTTTGGAAATTTAAAAAAGCTGCCCATAGTGCAGATCGTATTATTGCGATTTCCGAACAGACAAAAAAAGATATCATACAGTTTCTGAAGGTTCCTGAAGGGAAAATTGCTGTTGTTTATCAAGGTTGTCATCAGGCTTTTAAAGAAGATTTTGATGAAAGTAAGGCTTCCGTTTTAAAAGAAAAGCACTCCTTACCGAACCGTTTTATTCTGAATGTTGGAACTGTGGAACCTCGCAAAAATGCCCTCAGCCTGGTGCAGGCAATTCAGAATACTGATATTCCGCTGATTATGGTCGGAAGAAAGACAGCGTATGCTGAGAAAATTCAACGGTTTCTGAGAAAAAACAAGATGGAAAATCAGGTGCTTTTCTTAGAAGATGTATCGATGGAAGAACTTGCGACCTTATATAAAATGGCTGACATCTTCGTGTATCCAAGTTTTTTCGAAGGTTTTGGAATTCCTGTAATCGAAGCGTTATTTTCCGGAACACCGGTTATTACTAGTGGAAAAAGTTCTCTTCCCGAAGCAGGAGGGAATGGTGCGCTGTATATCGATCCGGAAAATCCCGAAGATCTTGCAGCAAAAATAAAGTTTCTTTGGAATCATGAAACGGAAAGAAAACGACTTGCGGAAATAGGATTACAGTATGTACAGAAGTTTTCAGATGAAATCATCGCTGCCGAAATGATTGGTGTATACCGGGAGGTACTGAACTCTTAAGCGAATTATTTCTGAATAATAAATGTCTTTACGGTGGGTTTTTCGTCGGCAAAAATCGTAGCGAGATAAATGCCGTTCTGTAGATGAGAAACATTAATGATTTCTTGATTTCTAACCATCATCACGTGCCTGCCGCTGAGATCTGTAATGGTAAGCAGAAAGTTGCTCAGTTTTTTTTCCCCAGAAAAAATGGTAATATGATCTCTTGCAGGAATGGGATAAAGAGAAACGGACAGTTCTTCGATTTGACTTTCGGAAACGGAAAGTGAGGACGACGCTTTTGCAAAATGCTGCAACGCTCCCAAAGCGGCCTTCGTAACATTGAAAAGATACACAGGATCCATGTTGGCGATAATATCTGCCGAAGTATGCGGTGCTGGATTCAGTTCGCCCTGAAACTCATAAAAACCCGTGATAATTTCATTATTACTCTGGAACGGCATGTAATCAGAAGAATAGGCACTGGATAAAGTAGTTTGCAAGGGCGAATAGAGCGCAACACAGTTCATCAATTCTAATGTTGCCTGGTGAGAAGCGGCATTATTGGTAGACGGAAAATTATTGGTATCTCTCTCACAAACTATGGTATTGTGGGTTTGACCCGCTCTTCCGCCTACCTGATCGATGTTGAAAACCAGTCTGATGTCCATCTTGGGAACTGTCGCATTGACTACCTGATTTACATAATGCTGACTTCCGTACAAGCCCTGTTCCTCTCCGGAAAAATGAATGAATTTTATCGAATATTCGGTCGGGATGTCTTTCATAATTCTTGCCATTTCAAGTAATGCAACCGTACCGCTGCCGTTGTCATTGGCACCGGGGCCGTTCACCGTATCATAATGGGCACAGATAATAACAAAAGTATCCGGATATACGGTTCCGGTTTTAGTAATGATCAGGTTTTTAGAACTCATGGATCCTGCGGTGAAAGGATTTTCCGAAATTTGAGCACTGCTGTACCCGAAAGATAAATATTTGTTTTTCAACCAGTTGAAAGCATTATTGTTAGTCGTGCTTCCGGTTGTTTTTATTCCCAAATTGACAAACTCCTGTAGTCCGGAATTAATACTGGTTTGTGAAACCTGATTCACTCTGTTTTGATAAGCCTGAATAAAAGTCTGCGCTGAAAGAACAAAAGAATAACAAACTGCTATCAGGAAAATAATTTTTTTCATTGTATTTTCTGATCTGTAAAAATACAAAAAATCCCGGATCAGAGATTCGGGATTTTTCTATTGATAACAAAAGGTTTACATTATTTTATCTGATCTACAACAGCTTTGAAAGCTTCCGGATGGTTCATTGCAAGGTCTGCAAGTACTTTTCTGTTCAGCTCGATGTTGTTCTTTTTAAGAGCGCCCATAAATTGGGAATAAGACATTCCATGTTCTCTGGCACCGGCGTTGATTCTGGTAATCCAAAGAGATCTGAAATTTCTTTTCTTCTCTTTTCTTCCGCGATAAGCGTACTGCATCGCTTTTTCTACGGCGTTTTTAGCAACTGTCCAAACGTTCTTTCTTCTACCGAAATAACCTTTAGCCAGTTTCATCACTTTTTTTCTGCGTGCTCTGGAAGCAACGGCGTTTACTGATCTTGGCATAATTTAAAATTGTTTTTTTTGAATACAGCGTTGCTTATTTCATCAAACTTAGGTGCTGTTATTCAGGGTTTGAAATTCTGAATTGTTTTAATTCTTATAAACCGATATGGATTTATAAAAACTACTTAATGGCTAATTGACGTTTAACACTTTTTTCGTCCACCGTAGCAACATAAGAAGTTTGCGTCAGATTTCTCTTCTGCTTGGTTTCCTTCTTTGTCAGAATGTGGCTTTTGTAAGCATTTTTTCTTTTGATCTTTCCGGTTCCGGTAAGAGCAAAACGCTTCTTAGCACCTGATTTCGTTTTTAATTTTGGCATTGTTCTGCTTTTTTGTTTTTGTTATCAATATTTAAGGCTGCAAAATTACAAAAAAATCTGCAACTGTGCACATAGTCATAAAAAGAGATTTCCTCAGAAACCTCTTGTAAAAATTATGAGGAAGCGTCTCCATAAAAGACCCTCTTTTTCCGTATTTATTTCGCCGGTTTTTTGGGGCTCATCATCATAATCATCCGCTTGCCTTCCAGTTTAGGCAGTTGATCCACTTTCCCTACGTGCTCCAGATCCTGGGCCAGACGCAAAAGCAAAATTTCTCCCTGATCTTTGAAGACGATGGAACGGCCTTTAAAGAAAACATACGTTTTAAGCTTGGATCCTTCTTCAAGAAATTTTTCAGCGTGCTTCTTCTTAAATTCGTAATCGTGATCATCCGTCTGCGGACCGAAGCGGACTTCTTTCACTGTTACTTTTACCTGCTTGGCTTTCAGTTCCTTTTGCTTTTTCTTTTGCTCGTAAAGGAATTTTTTATAATCGAGAACTCTTGCTATATAGGGCTCTGCCTTGTCTGAAATCACCACAAGATCAAGTTCCTGTTCTTTGGCAATTTCCAGTGCTTTCGCCAATGGATAAACTCCGGGTTCTACGTTATCGCCCACTAAACGAACTTCCTTTGATCGGATTTTTTCGTTGATCTGATGTGCGTCTTCCTGTTGCGGACGACGTTGCGGGCCTCTACCTCTGTAGTTAAATTTCTGTGCTATTGTATTAAATTTTTAAGTTAACTTCTTTTTTTATGCTTCCGGCATTCCGCTCTGTATCATTTGGATTCTGAAATTATTCTCCGAAACTTGCGTTAAATGCCGAGGCTTTTTGGAAATAAGCGATGAAATCTTCAATACTCATCGTTCCTAAATCTCCTTCGCCACGTCTTCTTACCGAAACCGTTCCTGCATTTTCCTCATTTTCACCAACGATCAGCATGAAAGGATATTTATTGATCTCAGCATCGCGGATTTTTTTTCCGGTTTTCTCGTTGCGGTCATCAATCAAGCCGCTAATATCGTGATTTTCTAATAATTGTGAAACTTTTTTAGCGTAATCCACATATTTTTCAGAAATCGGCAGCAGGATAAACTGATCCGGAGCCAGCCAAAGTGGGAAATCCCCAGCAGTATTTTCTAAAAGAATGGCAATAAAACGCTCCATAGAACCGAACGGTGCTCTGTGTATCATGACGGGACGGTGTTTTTCACCATCACTGCCAATATAACTGAGATCAAAGCGCTCAGGTAAATTATAATCTACCTGAATGGTTCCTAATTGCCATTTTCTGCCTAAGGCATCTTTCACCATGAAATCGAGTTTTGGACCATAAAAGGCTGCTTCTCCATATTCTACTACGGTTTTCAAGCCTTTATTGGCTGCTGCCTGAATGATGGCATTTTCTGCTTTTTCCCAGTTTTCGTCGGAACCTATATATTTTTCTCTGTTTTCCTGATCCCGAAGGGAAACCTGAGTGACAAAATCTTCAAACCCCAGGTTTTTGAAAACGTACATCACGAGATCGATCACACCTTCAAACTCCTGCATCAACTGATCCGGAGTACAAAACAGGTGTGCGTCATCTTGTGTAAATCCGCGCACTCTGGTAAGTCCGTGGAGTTCTCCCGACTGCTCGTAACGATATACGGTTCCAAATTCTGCAAAACGTTTCGGCAGGTCCCGATAAGACCATTGTCCCACTTTATAAATTTCACAGTGATGGGGACAATTCATAGGTTTTAGCATGAATTCCTCCCCTTCATTAGGAGTTTTGATCGGCTGAAAACTGTCGGCACCATATTTATCCCAATGTCCAGAGGTAACATACAGTTCCTTGGCTCCAATATGTGGCGACATAACAAATTCATATCCTGCTTTCTTTTGTGCTTCAGAAAGAAAATTTTCAAGTTTTTTTCTCAGTGCCGCTCCTTTGGGTAACCAAAGCGGCAAACCTGCGCCTACTTTTTCAGAGAAAGCAAAAATCCCCAGTTCCTTTCCTAATTTTCGGTGATCACGGCGTTTGGCCTCTTCCAGTTTTTCCAGATATTCTGTGAGATCTTTCTGTTTTGGAAAAGAAATACCATATACACGAGTAAGTTGAGGGTTGTTCTCATCACCCCGCCAATATGCTCCGGCAGCATTCAGAATTTTCACCGCTTTTACAATTCCCGTGGACGGAATATGCCCGCCTCTGCATAAATCGGTGAAGTTATCATGGGAACAGAACGTAATTTCACCGTCTTCCAGATTGGAAATAAGTTCTGTTTTATAGGGATTGTCTGAATATTCTTGTAAAGCTTGAGTTTTAGAAACGCTGTAAAGTTTAAAAATGGAATCCTTTTTAGCATTTTCCAGCATTTTCTTTTCGATTTTCTCAAAATCTTTTTCACTTAAGGTTTCATCACCGAAATCTACATCATAATAAAACCCGTTTTCAATGGCGGGACCGATGGTTAGTTTTGCATCGGGGTAAAATTCCAAAATGGCTTGTGCCAGAAGGTGAGCGGAAGAATGCCAGAATGCTTTTTTCCCCATCTCATCATTCCAGGTTAGCAATTGAACGGTAGCATCTTTTGTAATAGGTGTCGTCACTTCTGTCTGAATACCGTTGACGATGGCGGAAATGGTGTTTCTCGCCAGTCCTTCACTTATGGATTTTGCTACATCTATTGCGGTAACTGTGCCTTCAAATTCTCGTATGCTTCCGTCGGGAAGAGTGATTTTTAACATTTTAGGAATTAAGAATGATGAATTGCAAAAATAATGAAAAAAATAATGATTTGTATCTTTTTTTGATGGCTGATAATGAACAATGGAGAAACTGGTCTAAGAAGGATTAATATTATCTGTTTTTCCGTCTTTATTGATTTTGGATGATTTTTTTATCTCTTTGTTAGCTTCTTCCTGAGAAACAATACGTTCGGAAGAAACCGGAATGTTTTGATAATCTTGATTTTGTTTTTTCACTTCTGCTTTTTCGGTATTTGGTTTCTTTTTCGGGGTTTTCATAGGGTAATCTTTAAGTCAAATATGAATAAAATAGTTGATAATTTTATTACAGATTTTCAACATGAATTTCTATAATTAAATACAAAGCCTCCCCAGAATACCTGTTTAATCCATATAAGCGTACGCACTTTAGTCATTATTCCGTCATACCCGTTGGATGGGGGACGCTTTCTATTCTTAACTCATCATCTCAAAGCAAAGGGCACAATCACACACCCATCCGCTCCAGATGATCTTTAGTAATCCCATCTACTATGGAAGGATGAAAAAACAATTTTGTTGTGAGTGATAATCTTTAAATTTAATATTCGAATAGGGATTGATTTTAACCAAAAAAGCCGCCTCAATATTGAGACGGCTTCTTACTTTAATTAGGGGAAAATATTAAGCTTCCTCTGTATTATTAGTTTCTTCTGCAGCAGCTGCTGGTTTTGCAGGCGCTTTCGGAGCCGGAGCTTCTACAGGAGCATCAGAGATCACATCGAACTCATAATTGTATTCCACATCTCTGTGAAGTCTTACAAGCGCAGTAAATTTACCTGTTCTCTTGATGTTGTTTCCGGGAATCTTGATGTATTTTCTGTCGATTTCTACACCTGCCTTCGCCAGTTCTTCAGAAAGATTAGCATTGTTGATAGAACCGAAAAGCTTGTCGCCGGATCCCACTTTGGTAGCAATGGTAAGTGAAGTTTTCTTCAGTTTCTCAATGGTAGCCTGTGCATCAGCAATCAGTTTAGCTTCTTCTTCTTTTCTGGATTCCAGAGTCGCAGCAAGTGCAGCTCTGTTCTTTGGGGTAGCCAAAGCAGCATATCCCTGTGGAATAAGGAAGTTTCTTGCGTATCCCGGTTTTACTTTTACAGTATCAAACTCAAGTCCTAAGTTTTCTACGTCTTTTTTTAGAATAATTTCCATTGTTGTCCTTTTGTTTTAAAGTTAGGTGCGTTTTTTTTCGCAACCAACAAATTAATAATTGTATGAATCTCAATGCCCGCCTCTCGTCTCTTGATTCTTGACTCGCGGCTCTTGACTCTAGACTCTAGTCTATTTCAGCATATCTGCCACATACGGCATCAGTGCGAGGTGTCTTGCTCTTTTGATAGCTGCTGACACTTTTCTTTGGTATTTCAAAGAAGTTCCAGTATATCTTCTTGGAAGAATTTTCCCCTGCTCGTTTACGAACTGAAGAAGGAAATCAGCATCTTTATAATCTACATGTTTGATTCCGTATTTTTTGAATCTGCAGTATTTCTTTTCAGATTTAGTATTGATGTCCAGCGGAGTAAGGAATTTTACTTCAGATTCTCCTCCGGCTGAGGCTTGTTTTGCCATTTCATCTATTGCCATTGTATTATTTTTTTAGGATTAAAGATTAAGCTTTTGCAGTTTTGTTTTTGGTTCTGCGGGTTACAGCATATTCTACTGCGTGTTTGTCGAGTTTTGTAGTCAGGTAACGGATTACTCTTTCGTCGCGCTTGTACGCAAGTTCCAGATCTGCCACTACGGTACCTTCACCTTTGAACTCGATCAGAGTGTAAAATCCGTTCTTTTTCAGTTGAATAGGATAAGCCAGTTTCTTCAGTCCCCAATTTTCTTTGGCAACGATTTCGCAACCTTTTTCTTTTAAAAGGTCTTCAAATTTTTTCACTGCTTCCTCCACCTGTGCGTCAGATAGAACGG
>JAEYOX010000066.1 GCA_023411265.1 Bacteroidota bacterium
GAAAAACGGCGGTAGCAGAGCAACTGCGTTCGGTTTTTGAACTGGCCGGAATGGACGTGGAGTTCAGTGGTTCTTATCCCGGATGGAAACCAAAACCGGGATCGGAAATCGTGAAAGTGATGGAGAAAATTTATGAAAAACGATTTGGAGAAAAACCACAGGTTGTGGCCTGTCACGCTGGCCTGGAGTGCGGCATTATCGGTGCGCATTATCCGAAAATGGAAATGGTAAGCTTCGGCCCCACCATCCGCGGAGCGCATTCTCCTGATGAAAGAGCCAGCATCCCATCAACACAGAAATTCTGGAGCTTTTTAAAAGAAATTCTGGCTAATATTCCTGAGAAAAATTAATAAGTTTTGCATTCATCACCTCCGGGTGGGTTTTTCTTATCCTATATCAACGGAAAGAGGTTTTCAAAGCGTTATCTTTGTCTTGAATCATAAAAATATATCAAATGAAAATCAATATTTGGAGCGACATCCGATGCCCTTTCTGTTATGTAGGCAAGAAAAGACTGGAAGAAGCGATGGCCCGATTTCCGCACGCCGAAAAAACAGAAGTAATCTGGCACAGCTTCCAACTGGATCCTGAACTAAAAACACAACCGGAGCGCGATCCGTTCGAGTTTTTTTCGGAAAGTAAAGGAATTCCGGAAAGCCAGGCAAGACTGATGCACCAGCACGCCTCTAATGCAGGAAAAGATGCCGGAATAGATTTTAATTTTGAGCAACAAAAAATTGCCAATTCATTCCGGGGACATCTGTTGATTCAGCTGGCAAAAGAAAAGAAGCTGGCCAGCGAAATGGAAGAAGCTTTGTTTCGGGCACAGTTTATTGAAGCCAAAAATATTGATGAGGAAGAAACCCTGATTGAACTGGGAAAAAACGTGGGACTTTCTGAAGAAGAAGTACGCAAAGCCCTGAAATCTGACGATTTGGCCTACAAAGTAAAACAGGATATGGACACCGCCCGAAATCTGGGAATCAACTCTGTTCCCTTTTTCGTATTTAATGATAAATATGCTATTTCCGGGGCGCAAAAACCTGAAGTTTTCCTTGAAACTTTAGAAAAATCATGGAAAGAATTTGCTGCCCAGAATTCAGGATTTCAGATCATTGAAGGCGACAGTTGTGATGCGGGCGGCCATTGCAATTAATTTATTACCCTGCATCAACGCAGGCAGTTCAGGAAAAACATACCTTTACCTTATTAAAATTTAATCTTTAAAATAAAATTATTATGAAAAAAGTACTATCATTAGCATTCGTAATGCTGCTCTCAGTAAGCATTTTTGCACAAAAAATTTTAGTGAGCGATCCTGCCCACTCCAGAATTCAGTTTTCGGTGATTCACCTTACCATTAACGACATCATCGGTAATTTTGAAAAAGCAGACCTTAATATTCAGGCTGATGAAAAGAATTTTCTGAACTCAAAACTTAATTTTGAAGTGGATGTAAATTCCATCAACACCCACATAGAAGCACGGGACAACCACTTGAGAAGTGCAGATTTTTTTGATGTGGCAAAGTATCCCAAAATGACCTTTACTTCTACTTCCATCACCAAAGGAAAGCAAAAAAATTATTATAATGTGAACGGAAACCTTACCATGCACGGAATCACAAAACCGGTTTCTGTAGTTTTGGTGTACAGAGGATCGGTGGTGAATCAAATGAATAAAAAAGACACCCACGGCTACCAAGTACTGGCTACCATCAAAAGATCAGATTTCGGAGTGGGACCCAATTTCCCCGAAGCCGTTATCAGCGATCAGGTAAGAATCAAAGGAGATTTTGAGCTTACAGAAAAATAATTTTTTCCACTTACTACAACCACCGGATCAGGAATTTCTGATCCGGTTTTTTTATCAACATTTTCGCAAGATTTAGAGTTATTATTTACCGTAATAATTTATATTTGGATTTTTAATAGAGTCTTGAAGAAAATATTGGCTGCATTATGGGTTTTGGGGAGTATTGCGTTGTTTTCGGCGCAGAATGACAGCATTTATATTCATGCCACTGTTTCGGAAGATCTCAAAACTCTTCAGGTGCGCCAGGAAATCAGTTTTATCAACAAAAGCGGTAATCCATTGCAGGACATCCGGCTGCTGAACTGGATTGCTGCGTATCAAAACCGTGGAACCGAGCTCTACGAAAGAAAAATGGAAGACCGCAACCGCGAGTTTCATTTTGCAAAGCCCGAAGAATTGGGAACCCTCAGTTCGCTGAAAGTCATGATCAATGGTGAAGCGAAAGAGCCGCCCCAAAAACCTGATTCGGAAAACCTTTATTTTTCCTTTCGGGAACCGCTGTTACCCGAAGAACGCACGAAGATCGAACTTCAGTACGAATTGCAGCTACCTTCCGCTGCCTTTACCGGATACGGCGTGGCAGAGAACGAGGCACTGCTGAAATATTTTTTTATAACACCCGACAGTTTCCAGGATCAACATCCAGAAGAAAAACACTTTCGGGATATGGAAGAAACGGCATCACACAGTATATTCTGGACAATAAGTCTCGATGTTCCTGCAAATCATTATGCGAAAAGCAACCTGACAGAAATTTCTCCTTATCTCTTCAGCGGATTATTAAAAAATGATCCGGAAATACTAATTTCTTCCCGAAGTTTCCCGAAGTTGAATATCGGAGTTGAGGGAAAAAAAACGGAAATTCATTTTGGCTATCCTTTAACATCGGAGCAAAAAAAAGAACTCGAATATTATCTTCCCAGACATTTGGCTTTTATACGAAAAAACACCGGGATTCTGCCGGAAACTATTTTTATTTCAGAGAAATTCCGAAAGAAGGAAGACTTTTTCGGGAATGACGATATCGTGCTATGGAAATTCCGCTTCCCGCTGTTTACGCCTTCAGAAAATATTGATTTGGATTACTTTAGTGTAATTTCGCAGAGTATCATTAATGAAAACCTGATTACCTATAAAGAGGAAGATCACTGGCTTAAAAATGGAATCAAAACCTATCTGGAACTCGATTACTTGAAAACGTACTATCCTGAACACCAGCTTTTGGGAATGTTGCCTGAAGCTTCTGTATTTGGCATCAAACCTTTAAAAATATTTCATGCTTCCCGGCTAAAACTCATTGAACGATATGGCATTGCCTACCGGTATATGATGACGGAAAATCTGGATCAAAAGATTGGCGAAGAGTTTTCCGACCTCAGTAATTTCAATGAGATGGTGATCAGTAAATTTGAAACCGGAAGTCTTTTCAATTTTGTGGCTGAGAAAATGGGAACGGAGAGATTCCATGATTTTCTGCGGCAATACTTTTCCGAAAACAGCAAGCAACCGATTGATACAGACGATTTTTTAAAACAGCTGGCTAGTGCTTCCAATAACTCCTCTCTATTTCTCTCAAATTTAATTGAGAAAAAACACCGGGTCAATTTTAAAATAAAAAACTTCAGGAGAGATGACGGACAACTTCTGGTGAGAGTAAAGAAAAATACTGAGGATCCGGTTCCGTTCAAGCTGGAAACTATTTCCACAGACGGAAAAACGCGAACACATTGGTTTGAGACACCACCGAATCCTTCCGATAAATATTATGAAGTTCCCGAAGCGGATGCGCATAAACTCGTTATCAACAGCGGACATTTTTTCCCGGAAAGCAAATTCAGAGACAATTATCTTTATACCAAAGGTTTTTTTTCCAATACTAAAAAAATACGGCTGAAAATTCTGAAAGATATTCCCAATCCGGAATACAATGAAATTTATCTGGAACCGAGGTTGAAATTTAATGCCTATGACAATATTCTTTTCGGTCTTAATTTCAGAAATGAATCGCTGTTCCGGAATAAGCTGGCCTATTCCGCAACACCCTATTACAGTTCCGGAACTGGAAAACTGACAGGATCTGCCAGCACTTCCTACACTTTTATGCCGCCTGAGAGTTTTTTCAGAAATATTATTGTGGGCGTGAACGGTTCTTACTTTCATTATGATTATCATTTGGCCTACCAGCAATATTCTGCTTTTACGATGTTTAATTTCGCGAAAGAACCCCGGAGTGCCATTGACAGAGGCATCAGTTTTTCCTACAATTATTACTATCGTGATCTCACTCCGCAAATGATTGTGGAAAATGAGTACGAAAAGTACAATCTTTGGAATCTGAATTACCGGTATGTGGATAACAGCCTGATTCATGAAAAATCGTTTGGGACTGCCTTTCAAATGATGGAAGATTTTCAGAAAGTTTCTGCCGAAGCCTTTTACCGATATGAATTTGCACCACACAAGAAAATTTCTTTCCGACTTTTTGGTGGATATTTTCTGAGCAATAAGACCCGAAATGATATATTCGATTTCGGAATCTCTAAAGTTTCCAATTATTCTTTTTCGTATGGGTTGCTGGGGCAAAGTGCAACCTCGGGCATTCTGTCGCAGCAGTTTGTTTTAGCAGATGGCGGTTTTAAATCTCTGATAGGAACCACAGCTAACCAGTGGATCGGTTCTCTAAATGTGGATTCTCACGTGTGGAAAATGTTTCATGTATATGCTGATGCCGGAATGTATAAGAACAAAGGAAGTGATCCGAAATTCATTTGGGACAGCGGCGTAAAGGTGCGCATCATTCCTGATTTTCTGGAAATTTTTTTACCCGTTTATTCCACTCTTGGTTTTGAACCTTCATTTAAAGATTACGCAAGCCGTATACGTTTTACTTTGGTGATGAATCTTGGCGCAGTGGTCAACACCTTCCGCAGAGGATGGTATTAACAGAAATACACAAAAAAAAGACTTCTGAATCAGAAGCCTCTTTTCATCTTAACGAGAAGCGCCGCCGGAACGGACTCCGGATGAATTTCTCTGAGAATTTTGTGGTGTGGTGACTGATCTTGTTGCTGATCTTTGGCTGGAATTCCCTACTGTACCACTATTATTTCTCACGGCTGAAGGTGCACTATTATTGGTACGGACATTGGTGTTTCGCGGTGCCGTATTCCGAATACCTGAATTGGCAGACTGCTGTGCCGGAGCGGTATTGACTGAAGTGTTTACAGACCTTATCGGAGTATTGTTTTGTACTCTCGTCCCGCTGCTATTCTGGGTTCTGTCACCAGCAGCACTATTGATCACTCTGCCACCTGAATACTGATTATTCCGGCCTCCGCTTTCAGTATTAATGGTGCGTACACCATTGGCTGTGGTAGTTCTGGGCTGGTTCCATCCGTAGTTATTCCCTGTAGTCTGATGATAAGTATTTCTGTTGATTTTGTAAATATTAATGTTAATATTTCTATATCTCGGCCTTACTACGTATCTCGGTCTGTAATAGTTATTCCAATGATTGGTATAATACACCACCGGTGCATATCCTCCATAATAAATGTTCTGATATATGATGAAAATTTGCGGCCCAAGAATTCTCTCTAAAGCATAAAAACGGTCGTAATACCAGCGGTGAGGATTCATCCTGTAATAGCTATTCCACATGGCGAAGGAGGAAAACTGATTGTTAAGGTCCATAATCATTTCAATCTGCCATCTTTTTAACTTATGCTTTCGGAAAAAACTGCTCCAGTTTACCATGGTAATGCTTCGGCGGTAATCGTTATAATAACCATTATAGAAATCATCAGCGAAGTAATCATTAGGATATTCGTAGTAATAGTCGTCCGGGAAATAGAAATGGTTGTTCTCATAATATCCGTAATCAGGGTAATGATTACTCCAACCATTGTGGGATCCGTATTGGGCGTACGCCAGCATCGAAAAAGAAACTGCCAGCCCTAAAAGTAATTTTTTCATTTCATTTAAATTTTATCAAGTGAAGGTTTCCCTAAAAACAACCCGTACATGTCGTGATTGCTATCTTTTGGATGAGAATTAAGAATGGAAGTTAAAACGATCTTCCATTTGTCATCAAAAAAAGACCTCCCAATGTGGAAGGTCTTGAAAATGAGTATACCCTCAGTTTATTCTACAAGGATTTTTTTGCTGAAGAGCTGCTTTCCGTTCGTATCTTTAATAACGGAAACATACATTCCGGGGAGTAACGCTCCAAGTTCCATGCGCTGTTCAGGATTTCTCTGCACTGCAGTAATGGTTTTGCTTGCTGATTTTTGTCCTCTAGCATCGAAAATTTCAACAATCAGATTGCCCTCCAAATTAGGATCTGTTATTTTTATATTAACATAGCCTTCTGTAGCTTTGGTGGGATAAATATCAATTCCGGTATATTTATTTTCCACCACCTCTTTCTGCTGATTCAACAGGTACTGACTTGCCAGATCATATACCGGTATTTTAACAGATTCTGAAAGCGGCTTTGCCTCCAGATCCCGCATATTCACCTCATAGGAACCGCCTTTTGAGCTTCCCAACATTACATTTCCTTCGGCATTTACAGCAGCTCCGTTTACAGAATATCCTTCAGGCAATCCCTTGATTTTACCGATAAATTCTGCGGTCATGATATTTAATTTTGCTCTGAAAATATTTCCTGAAGCTGCAAAAATCAACAGATCTCCATTAGCATCTGCAATCATATCTCCGCCGTAACCGCTATTCATCTGATGAAGAGAGACCTCAGCTTTTGGCGAAGTATCTTTTATAGGTCCCAAATCTGACACCGTATAGCGGTTGTTTATTTTTGAAATTTTGTACAAATTAGACCCGGAATTCGTCATCGCATAGATATTTCCATCTGCACCCAGTGTCATTCTTGTAATATGGGAACCGATATCACAAGCGGAAGATTTCATCATGGTATTTTCTACCAAAGTAATTTTCTTTGAACGAGTATTCAATACATACATATTCGACGAAAACATAGGAAAATAGATCAAATCTTTTTCTGAGGCATCGTATGCTAAAGCAGCAATCATTGGTGACTGGGCTCGGTGTACAGAACTTTTATTTTCTGAAAATTTTCCATTCAAGGTTTGAGAAAATACTTCAGTGGCTGTACTTTCAGCGTTTAAAAACACCTCTCCGGTTCGTAGGGTTTTTGAATCCATCGACCGGAAATCATTGAAATTAATCTGATTCCCAGGTGTACCGGTTAGGGCAAAAATATCGTGCTGAGCGTGCGCAGTCATTCCAGCGCACAGCAGTAATAGAGGTAATAAAGACTTTTTCATAATAGTATAATTTGGTGGTGTTTTATTAATATCGGACTAAATTACGCAATTCATTTGAATATAAACAAATTTAAAATCTTAAACTTCTCATTTTCACTTAAATTGAAGCCGTTTTCAATCAAATAAAAAAACCGAAGCATGCTTCGGTTATGATGAGAACAATTTTATTTCAATTCGTAAGTCGTACCGGTTCTTCCGTCCTTCAGGTGAATACCTTGTTTTAGAAGCTGATCCCGAATCTGATCTGAAAGCTCAAAATTTTTTGCTTTTTTCGCCTGAGTCCGGATATCGATAAGTACCTGTAAAGCCTGATCCAGTTTAGCATTGTTGTTTTCTTCGATATTCTGTAATCCTAAAACATCATATACAAAAGCATCCATGAGTTTTTTAAATTCTTTAAGATTATCAGCTGTAATTCGTTCTTTTCCTTCTTTCAACAGATGAATCCATCTTACCGCCTCAAAAAGATGGGCAATTAAAATTGGTGCATTGAAATCGTCAGCTAATGCCTCTTTACATTTTTGCTTCCATTCTTCAAAATCAAAACCTGCAGAACCGGTTTCTGAAATCTCAATATTTTCGAGAAGTTTCAGTGCTTCCATGAGCCTGTGAAATCCTTTTTCTGCAGCTATCATTGCATCATTCGAAATATCGAGAACGCTACGGTAATGTGCCTGCATAAAGCAAAAACGCACTACAGAGGGATGGAAAGGTTTTTCAAAAAAATCATTTTCACCAGACACCAGTTCCATTGGAAGTATATAATTCCCTGTAGATTTGCTCATTCGCTGTCCATTCATGGTCAGCATATTGGCATGCATCCAATAATTAACGGGAGTTGTGCCATGATAGGCCTTTCCTTGGGCAACCTCACACTCATGGTGGGGAAATTTCAGATCCAATCCACCGCCGTGAATATCAAAATTTTCACCTAAATATTTCGTTGACATAGCTGTGCATTCCAGATGCCATCCGGGAAAACCCTGTCCCCAAGGAGAGTTCCAGCGCATAATGTGTGCCCGTGATGCCGCTTTCCATAAAGCAAAATCTTGCGGATTCTTCTTTTCATTCTGGCCATCAAGATCGCGGGTATTGGAAAAAAGTTCGTCTATGTTTCTTTTGGAAAGTTCGCCGTAATTCATACCCCGGCGGTTATATTCCATCACATCAAAATAAACAGAACCATTTTTCTCATAGGCATAGCCATCTTCAATGAGTTTCTGCACAATTTCAATCTGCTCCAGAATATGACCTGTAGCTGTTGGCTCAATGGTAGGCGGAAGTAAATTAAACCGATCCAGTACTTTATGAAAATCCACCGTATACTTCTGTACAATTTCCATCGGTTCCAGTTTTTCCAGCCGCGACTGTTTCACAAACCGGTCATTATTCACATCGCCATCATCGGTTAAATGCCCGGCATCCGTGATATTCCGCACATAGCGGACTTTATATCCGAAAAAAAGTAAGGTTCTGTAAATAAAATCGAAAGACATAAAAGTACGGACATTTCCCAAATGCACATTGCTGTACACGGTAGGGCCACATACATACATCCCTACATTTCCTTCTACTATCGGTTTAAAAATTTCCTTTTCGCCGGAGAGCGAATTATATATTTTTATGTTCATAGATCTTTTATTTTCTTAGTAATCCAGTTTTGCATGGCTTCCCACGTAATGCAAGAATTCCTGTCTGGTAATAGGATTTGTTCTGAATATTCCGCTCAGTTCTGCGGTGATGGTAGAACTTGCTGTATCTTTTATTCCGCGACAATTTACACAAAGATGTTTCGCATCAATGATACAGGCAACATCCGTTGTCCCGAGGGCTTCTTTCATGGCATCCACAATCTGCATGGTCAGCCGTTCCTGCACCTGTGGCCTTTTTGCGTAATAATCTACAATTCTATTGATCTTGGAAAGACCTATAACCTCACCGTTTGAAATATACGCAACATGCGCTCTTCCTATAATGGGAAGAAAATGATGTTCACAGAAAGAATACACGGTAATATCTTTTTCCACCAGCATCTGTCGGTATTTGTATTTGTTGGAAAAAGTGGAAATTCCCGGCTTATTTTCAGGTAAGAGGCCACCAAATATTTCATTGACGTACATTTTCGCTACGCGTTTAGGACTGTCTTTCAGTGAATCATCATTCATATCCAATCCTAAGGTTTCCATGATTTCACCAAAAAGTTTTTCTATCTTCCGAATCTTTTCATCCGGTGAGAGCAGGAAGGCATCCTCCCGGATCGGAGTATGTTCTTTTCCGGTAAAAATGTCATCATCATTCTCAAAAATATCTTTCATAAAGGCAATGTATTCAGCAAAATTAAGCAATTTAAACGGTGTTTTTATTTTAATTTCACCCAAAAAACAGTACTTTCGTTTTGCTAAATAAGTTTTATGCTAAAAGCGGTACATGTAAATGATTCCTTACAAAAAAAAGAATTTCTCGATTTTCCGGCGCGGCTCTATAAAAACGACCAAAACTACATTCGGCCGCTGGACCAGGATATAGAATCGGTATTTGACCGGAATAAAAACAAACTTTTTGAAAAAGGGGAATGCGAGAGGTTTATTTTCGAAAATAAAGCCGGTGAAACGGTAGGAAAGGTAGCCGTTTTTGTCAACCCGTCTTACAAAAATGATCAGCCAACCGGCGGCATCGGCTTTTTTGACTGTATATATGATCAGAAGACGGCTGATTTTATTTTTGACTTTTGCAAAAATTGGCTTCAGGACAGAGGAATGGAAGCCATGGACGGTTCCATCAATTTCGGAGAGCGCAATAAGTTTTGGGGAGTGCTCGTTGAGGGTTTTCACGAACCTCTTTATGGAATGAATTATAACGCTCCTTACTATCAGGAACTCTTTGAAAATTATGGTTTTCAGGAATACTTTCAGCAGCTATGCTATAGCCGTTCCATTGATGCACCTGTTTCCAGGCTATTTACGATAATGCATTCAAAACATTCCCGAAATACGGCCATCAGAGCCATCCCTTTAAAGAAAAATCAATTGGAAAAATTCGCTGAGGATTTTACGGAAGTTTACAATAAAGCCTGGGCAAGCCATGAAGGCGGGAAACAAATTTCAGTCTCCAAAACGTTGAGAATGTTCCGCTCTATGAAACCGGTGATCAACGAACATATTTCGTGGTTTGTTTACGAAAACGAAAAACCGATCGCCATGTGGATCAACATTCCTGATCTAAACCAATGGTTCAAATATCTAAACGGAAAATTCGGTATATTGGAAAAACTAAAATTCCTCTGGATCAAGAATTTCCGGAAGAATTCTAAGATGGTTGGAATTGTATTTGGCGTTGTTCCGGAGTGGCAACGAACCGGAATTGAAGGTTTTATGATTTGGGAAGGAACTCAGCACCTGAGAAAACATACTTCATTTCAGGTAACGGAACTTCAATGGATTGGTGATTTCAACCCTAAGATGATGAAAATTGCTAAAAACCTGGATGCAGAGGTGACAAGAAAACTGGCTACTTACCGTTATCTTTTCAATCGCAACCAACCTTTTGAAAGACATCCTGAAATTTAATTTTTTTTACATCGTTTCTTCCATCACATCATTGATGGAAGTGGCGTTGGATTTCAGAAGATGATAATGCTTGCGAAGTGCTGTGAATAATGAGAATTGCTTGTATTTTAAATTGTTTTCCTGCGCAAACTGTTTGATTTCGTCAGTAATTTCATCGTAATAAGCATAACTATAATTGGGGAAAAGATGGTGTGCAACATGATAGTTGAAATTGCCCAAGATATGCCGTACAAACCAATTATTTTCTTTTAAATCATTGGTTACTTCAAATTGATGACGCATCCAACTGTAAGGCAAGTTTTTCTGTTCATCCAGTTGCGGGAATTCATTTTCTGGAAGCGGATGTAACGGTAATAAAACAAAGAGCGCAAAAATACTCGCTACCATAATCTGCAGGAACCAAGCGCCAATGGCCAAGCCTAAAGAGGCTTCGAAAAACAGGACTGGTACCGCAATCTGATAGAAAAAATAAAATACCTTAAAGATGATCATTTTCACTTTCTCCTGCAGCGGTATTGCTCCTTGTGTTTTTAGGATAATTCTGTTCTTATCAAAGAAGTCTCTAAAATCGCGGATAAACATCCAGTTAAATAAATACAAAGGGTAAATCAGGAAGAAAATCCGGTGCTGTATTTTCTGAATACCCTTTGGTTCAATATGCGGATATATTTTTAGAACGCCGCTTTGTTCAATATCCGTGTCCCAGCCGTCCACGTTGGGATAGGCATGATGGCTAACGATATGGCGTTTCTTCCAGATGTAAGAATTAGCACCTACGAAATCAAAAATTCTCAATACCCAAGTATTTAATTTCTTGTTTTTAAATATATTATTGTGAGCCGCTTCATGGATAAGATTTAGGTAAATAAGCACCAGCGTTATTCCCATCCCCACATACAGGGCAATATATAAAGCAGAACTCTGGGTATTAAAAAGTGCCGTTATGTACAAACCTGCGTACAACAGCGGTAAAAGTAACGCTTTCCATCTGATGGAAATATCTCTATCTTCGGAAATAGCTGCTACCCGCTCTTTTACCCGCTTACGAAGGTCATTAAACATTAAATTTTCTTCTGCATTTTTTTGATAAACCGGTTTTTCCATTTCATATTGATTGTTTCAAATTTAAAAATAAATTTATGAGTAGCAATTTCAGCTTTCCTACATTTTATTTCAATATTTTATTTGATAATTGTAAAAAAGAGTTTTTAAATCATATAAAATAAAGAACAACACATCTACTATCTTTACCAAAAATAAAAATATCATATGAATTTTGAAAACAACAGGTCCGGCAACGGGGGTGTCATAACGCTGAAGAAGGATACCGCAGAGGTGGGTCGTCTAACCTATACTATATTCCCTGAAGATAACAAAATGATTATTTCATTTGTATTGGTTCACTCGCAGTTTGAAGGTCGAGGAATGGGAAAGTATCTGGTGGAAGAAGCTATAAAATTTGCACGTGACAACAACTGGAAAGTGTACCCGCACTGTTCCTATGCACGCGCTGTGATGGCAAGAATGAATGATATAGAGGATATTTTTCTAGAACGTTAAGACTTCATTCACGACAGTTTCTTCAATATCATCAGGATAATCTACTTTCAAAATCTTATTGGAAGACACCCAATTTTGAATCTCATTCACATTTAAGGTTTTGGAATTGGGAATTCCCATCCGTCGTAATGCTTCTGCGTTACACTCCTGCTCATATTGGTTTCGAATCGGAATCACGAATAATTTTTTTTGCATAAAAAGCGCTTCAGAAGGCCCTTCAAATCCGGCGTTGCATAATATTCCTTCACAAATTTCAAAATGTTTGAGAAATTCTACATCATCTACAGGATACACTTCTACGTTTTTTTCTTTGTAAATAATGTGGGTACTGCGGGAAAAGACTTTCCATTCGACAGGAATCTGCTGAAGGATTTTTAAAATATTTTCGTCTGAAAAACTGGGAAGGTACACGATATAAAATCCTCTTCTGTCAGGATTCAGGTTTCTGATCTTTTTTCGGATCACCGGTTTTTTGATCTGAGGGTGATAATTTTCAAAATGAAACCCAATTTTATGATTACTTGGCGCATAATATTTCAGAATTATCTCCCCGAAAAAATCCTTTTGTTCAGGCTTCGGTGTTTCTTTAAAACTCATAGATGCCTGGTGGCTGAGTTCTAACATTTTCAGGCTTCTTAATTTGCATGCCCATGCTGTAAGTGGCTCAAAGTCATTGATAATCAAATCATACTTCTTCAATTGAATAGTCTTGATGGTTTTTATTGCATGAAAAAAGTTATTTTGCAAAAGAATCTTTTTATAGGAAATTCCGCCTGATTCATTGTATATGAGCGAAATTCCTGTGTACTGAAAATCAATAGGGTCGATCAGCTGAAGCTGGGATTGATGTCCACTAATGAGAGTATCCACATCAGCATACTTTTTGAGAATAGGAATAATTTCCTGAGCTTTGGCAATATGTCCGTTTCCGGTGCCCTGAAAAGCATATAAAACTTTCATACCGAAACTTGAGTGATGATTTTCAAAAAATCAAAATGAGAAATATCTGTCATTTCCTCGCTGCCTTCATCAGTGAGGGCCATTTTATGATCATCGAAATGAAAAATTTCCCACTGACCATTATGATATTCCAAAGCTGTTAAGTTTTCAATCCAGTCTCCTGAATTCAAATACGTACAGGATCCTTTTTTATTGATGTATTGTCGTATCTGAGGTTGATGAATGTGACCGCAGATGACGTAATCAAACTCATTTTCAATGGCAAGTTCCAATGCGGTATCTTCAAAATCGCTAATGTACTTTACTGCCTTCTTTACATTATTCTTTATTTTTTTTGAAAAGGAATATTTCTCTTTTCCCATCTTGGCAAGAGCCCAATTTACCATATTATTGATCATAATAAGAAGATCGTATCCTTTTCCGCCCAACTTTGCGAGCCATTTGGAATGTTGTACTGAAGCATCAAAAACATCACCATGAAAAATCCAGGCTTTCTGATCGCCAAGATTTAAGCAAAGTTTGCTACACACTTGCAGTTTGCCCAGTTGAAAATCTCTGAATTTTCTAAACATTTCATCATGATTGCCCGTAATATAATACACATCGGTATTTTCCGTTGCAAAAGAAATGATTTTCTTAATGATTCCGAGATGAGATTTTGGAAAATATGATTTTTTGAACTGCCAAACATCAATAATATCTCCATTGAGAACAAGCATTTTTGGCTGAATAGAGTTCAAATATCTGCCGAGTTCTTTAGCCTTGCATCCGTAAGTTCCTAGATGCACATCCGAAATAACGACCAGGTCAACGTTTCTCTTCATAATGATTTTATGCAAAGAAACTATCTGAAAATGAACTATGTATTAATTCAGCGTTATTTTTTAGAGCGTATGCATAAGTTCTTCGGAAATCTCCATATTGTGATACACATTTTGAACATCATCATCTTCTTCGAAACGTTCCAACATTTTCATATTGGCTTTGAACTGATCTGGATTCACTTCCTTTGAAGTGTTCGGTATTCTCTGGAGTTCGGCACTTTTGGGTTCTAATCCCAACTCTTCTAGTTTATGAGACAATGATCCGAAATCCTCAAAAGCGGTTGTAATCATCACTTCTTCTTCATCGGCATCAATTTCTTCGGCGCCACCTTCGATCATTTCCATTTCGAAATCGTCCCATTCCAGATTGATCAGAGTTTTATCTAAAGTAAATATCCCCTTCCGGTCGAAGATAAAAGCCAGTTCGCCGTTCTTACCAAGATTACCTTCAAATTTATTGAAAATTGCCCGAACATTTGCAACAGTACGTGTCGGGTTATTGGTAGTGCATTCTATAAAGAAAGCCACACCGCCTTGTCCATAACCTTCATAAGTGACTTCTTCATAGTTTTCTGCATCGGCACCACTTGCTTTTTTAATAGCTCTTTCCACGTTATCTTTAGGCATATTGGCTCCTTTAGCATTCTGTATACACCGTCTCAAGGCAGGATTGGCATCAGGATCTGGTCCACCGGATTTTACTGCCAGAGCTATATCTTTTCCTATTTTGGAAAAAGTTTTGGCCATTTTATCCCATCTGGCCATTTTAGATGCTTTTCTGTATTCAAATGCGCGACCCATAATGTTAAAAATTTTAGAGTACAAAAATACAAAAACACCCTCAAATATTGAGGGTGTTCATTATGATTTGAAAGTTAAATTACCTTCTTTTTGGAGCAACTACATCAGATTTCTGGTATTTGTTCCATTCTGCATCGTCACCAACATATCTTACGGTAACTTTTCTGTCAGCTTCTCTTTCTGCGTTAGATGCAGTTTCAGGCACTTTCGCATTTTGCTCACCAACTCCGATAGATTTCAGAACGTTTGGATCAACACCTCTTGCATCCAGAGCAGCAACTACTGCAGCAGCTCTTCTTTGAGACAAGCTCAGGTTATACGCTTCAGAACCTTTCTTATCGGTTTCACCAACTAGTAAGAATCTACCACCATCTTTTTTGATGATTTCAGCAGCTGTATTTAATGCAGCATTGGATTCTGGTTTAATAGTCGCTTTATCGAAGTCGAAATAAACTGCTTTCAGTTCTTTCTCAACTTCTACCTGAGTTACTTCTTTTGGTTTCGGACATCCGTTATATTCAGGAAGACCTGGGATTGTAGGACAAGCGTCATCTTTATCAAGGATTCCGTCTCCGTCAGTATCTGGCCAAGGACAACCTTGGTTTTCTACCGGACCAGGAACATCAGGACAGTTATCATCTTTGTCGATTACACCATCTCCGTCAGTATCCGGCCAAGGGCAACCGTTGTTTTCTACTGGACCTGCCACATCTGGACAATCATCTAAGTTATCAGGAATTCCGTCTCCGTCTGTATCAGGACATCCTTGGAATTCTGGTAATCCTGGGGTATCAGGACATAAATCGTCTTTGTCTAAGATTCCATCTCCGTCCCGATCTCTTTGTCCGAATCTAAATAGAATCGAAGCAGATGCCTGCCAAAAGTTAGGTGCGTTTCCTTTATCATTGAAAGGTGTAGAAACATAATCTCCCTGAATTCCAAGACCGAAATTTTTGGTAATCCAGAAATTAGATCCTAAACCAAAAGGCATTGCAAAGTGGTTTGCTTTACCGCTGGAGTTATTGTCGTCAAAGTTTACCATGACATCATTCGCCGCATCATATGCTGGAAACAGAACGCCTGAATAATCATGTCTCAAATAACTGGCACCAACTCTCAGGTACGGATCAAACCATGATTCTTCGTTCCACAGAGCGTTTGCTTTTAATTGCAGACCAAGCCCCGTCATTAACATGAATTCTTTACCCATGTTAAATCTTGCGTTAGGCACATTTCCTACGGAAGTTTGCCAATCTAACACTAAAGGCCCAACAAGATGTCTGGCAACTGTTAATTTGGAAAGGGGTGGCGTAATATGATAATCACCGACATTGAACAATCTTTCGAAGTGATTAAATTTTTCACCTACTCCGCCATTCGCAACGGCCATGTGATTCACTCCGTGAGCACCTACCCCAATAAGCCAAGGGTTATTGCTCGTTTGAGCGAACACAGTAGAGGCAACTGTCAGTGCCAATGCTGAAATTCCTAATTTTAGATTTTTCATAGAATTAAATGATTAAATAATTGATATTGCAAAATAAATATAATTTTTCCTGATAGACAAAGTTTTTAGGAGTTTTTTTAACTTTTTTTAAGAACTCTGTCTAGGTTTCTTTTATTTTCTCTTTCCTTGATACTTTCCCTTTTATCATAAAGTTTCTTACCTCGTGCCAACGCGATCAACACCTTGGCCTTTCCTTTTTCATTAATATACAATTTTAATGGAACAATGGTATTTCCCGCATCTTTCAGCTTTTTTTCAAATTTTTGAAGCTCCTTCTTATGAAGCAGCAATTTCCGTTCTCTTTTGATTTTATGGTTATAAAATGTTCCGAGCTTATACTCGTCAATCATCATATTAATAATGTAAAGCTCGCCATCGATGAACTGACAGAAGGCTTCTGTAATACTGGCTCTGGAAGAACGGAGTGATTTTATTTCTGTTCCGGTAAGAACCAAACCCGCCTCAAGTTGATCCAAAATTTCATATTCATACCGGGCTCTTTTATTTAAAATATTGACAGTTTTTTCGATCTTCATCTTTGGATACAAATTTTGAACAATTCGTTTATACGGAGCTTATAAAATTTTTAAAAATGTTATTAAAATTAATCACGGTAGCATTGTAGTTCTGCATTCCCCTGTTTTAGGAGTCTCGAACTGTCAAGCGTTTAAAGACAATTTCTTTTCGTATTTTTGCACCAAATTTACAAAACAATATGTTAACAGTATCAAATCTCTCTTTACAATTCGGAAAGAGGGTTCTTTTTGACGATGTGAATATCACGTTTACCAAAGGCAACTGCTATGGTATTATTGGTGCTAACGGAGCAGGGAAATCCACTTTTCTCAAAATATTAACTGGAAAACAAGTGCCTACTACCGGCAATGTATCACTAGAACCAGGAAAAAGAATGTCTGTTCTGGAGCAGGATCACTATGCCTACGATCAATACACTGTGTTGGAAACTGTACTTCGTGGCAACACCAAACTTTTCGAGATCAAAGAAGAAATGGATGCCTTATATGCAAAAACGGATTTTTCTGATGAAGACGGTATCAAAGCAGGTGAACTAGGGGTTATTTATGATGAAATGGGAGGATGGAATTCTGAATCTGATGCACAAACAATGTTGTCTAATGTAGGTATTAAGGACGATATGCACTGGCAGATGATGAGTGAACTTGAAAACAAGGACAAAGTAAAAGTACTTCTCGCACAGGCACTTTTTGGAAATCCTGATGTTTTGATTTTAGATGAACCTACGAATGACCTGGATATAGAAACCATCTCCTGGCTGGAAGATTTCCTGGCCGATTATGAAAATACCGTCATTGTTGTTTCGCATGACCGACATTTTCTGGATGCTGTTTGTACACATATCGGCGATCTGGATTATTCCAAACTGAATCTTTATACCGGAAATTATTCCTTTTGGTATCAGGCTTCACAACTGGCAACAAGACAGCGGGCTCAGGCCAATAAAAAAGCAGAAGACAAGAAGAAGGAACTCCAGGAGTTTATCGCTCGCTTCAGTTCTAATGTTGCTAAGGCTAAACAAGCTACGGCCAGAAAAAAAATGCTGGACAAATTAAGTATTGAAGATATAAAACCTAGCTCCAGACGATATCCTGCCATTATTTTTGAAATGGAAAGAGAAGCAGGAGATCAAATTCTGGAAGTAAAAAATCTTCAAAAAATAAAAGATGGCGAACAGCTTTTTTCCAACATTGATTTTAAATTGAAAAAGGGCGATAAAGTTGCTATAATTTCGAAAAACTCTCTCGCAATTACAGAATTTTTTGAAATCATCTCCGGTAATGCAAAACCAGACTCAGGCGAATACCAATGGGGAGTCACTACCAACCAATCTTATCTTCCACTGGACAATACCGAATTTTTCCAAGACAAAGATCTGAATTTAGTGGATTGGCTGCGTCAGTTCACCAAAAATGATGAAGAAAGACATGAAGAATATATGCGTGGATTCCTCGGCAGAATGCTCTTCTCCGGTGATGAAGCTTTGAAATCAAGCACAGTACTTTCCGGAGGAGAAAAAATGCGTTGTATGTTCAGCAGAATGATGCTGCAGCGTGCCAATGTTCTTCTAATGGATGAACCTACCAACCACCTGGATCTGGAAAGTATTACCACGCTCAATAACTCACTTAGCAATTTTAAAGGAAATATTTTACTGTCATCTCATGACCACGAATTGCTGCAAACCGTCTGTAACAGAATTATAGAGCTGACACCGAATGGTGTTATCGACCGTGAAATGACTTACGATGAATACCTGACCGATAAAAAAATAAAGGAACTGCAGGCTCAATTGTACGCCGAGTAATCTGTCTATTTTCTTCAGGATATCAAATCCATCTTGTATAGCAAGGTGGATTTTTTGTTAACTCACAAAATAATTCCCTACTCAATTATTTATAATTAATCCAATTAAAACAGAAACAATTTAATTCGTAAATTTGTAACATTATGAGTCAAAAATGGATTTACAAACCCGAACCGGACGAGGAAGTGGTAGACCGGCTGAGCGTGTCCCTCGGTTTTGGAACTTTTGAATCTAAACTTCTGGTTCTTCGGGGTATTGATAATTACGAAAAAGCCCGGGAATTTTTTAAACCTAAACTTGAAGATATTCACAATCCTTTTCTGATGGCTGACATGCAAAAAGCTGTAGAACGCATTGCTACCGCCATTGAAAACGGAGAAAAAATACTGGTTTACGGGGATTATGATGTAGACGGCACTACCGCCGTTGCACTCATGTACCTATACCTGAGCAAAATAGTTGAAAAAAAATACCTTGATTTTTATATTCCGGATCGTAATGCAGAAGGGTACGGAATCTCAAAAGAAGGAATCGATTTTGCCAAAGAAAACGGATTCACCTTAATTATCGCGCTGGACTGCGGAATAAAAGCGGCCGACAAAATAGACTATGCAACTTCTTTGGGGGTTGATTTTATTATCTGCGATCATCATTTGCCAGGCGATGAGATTCCCAATGCGTGTGCCGTACTGGACCCGAAAAGAAAAGACTGTCGCTATCCTTACAAGGAACTTTCCGGTTGTGGTGTAGGGTTTAAATTATGCCAGGGATTAAATACCATCTATAAGATCCCGGAAGCTGAAGTATACGAACTTACCGATTTGCTCGCTATTTCTATTGCTGCCGATATTGTGGCTATGACCGGCGAAAACCGGCAGCTGGCAAAATTGGGATTGAAACACCTCAGGAAAACCAGAAATCTGGGATTACGGCTTTTAATTCCTGAGGAAAAATTAGCCACGTTTGATATTTCAAATATCGTTTTTGAAATCGCCCCGAAAATTAATGCCGCTGGGAGAATTTCTCATGGAAAAGCTGCGGTAGAACTTATGATTTCGGATAATCTGAAACACGCTCATCAGATTGTTGACAACATTATGGGATTGAATGATGAACGGCGGGAGCTGGATATGAATTCCACCGTTTCTGCTCTGAATCAGATTATAGAATCAGGACAGGAAAAAAACCTCACTACGATCGTATATGATCCAAGTTGGAACAAAGGCGTTATCGGTATTGTAGCGTCACGGCTTACGGAAACTTATTACAAACCTACTCTTGTTTTTACGGAAGGAACCAACAGTGAACTGGTGGCTTCTGCCAGATCTGTTTCAGATTTTGATGTTCATGAAGCATTGGATATGTGTTCGGAATATTTCCTGAAATTTGGCGGACATCAGGCTGCTGCCGGACTGTCCATGAGAAAGGATAAGTTTGAAGCTTTTAAATTGAAGTTTGAGGAAGTAGTAGCCCAAAAAATCCAAGAGCACCAGAAATTTCCATGTATCATGATTGATTCGGAAATTCACATCGATGACCTGAATCGTGAATTTATAAATTTTCACCGGAAGCTCGCACCCTTCGGGCCGCAAAATATGAAACCCGTCTTTGTTCTTAAAAATCAGAAAGTTTCCGGCTACGTCAAAACGATGGGGAAAGATAATAATCACCTGAAATTTTATATTAAACAGGAATCGAGCGGAAGAAGCTATGAATGTGTGGGATTTAAACTGGGACAGTTTGCAGATGATTTCAGAACGAAAAGTTTCGATATAGCTTTCACGCTTGAAGAAAATCACTGGAAGGGAAATGTAACCTTCTACCTTAATATTCGCGATGTCAAATTCAATGAATAAGAAAATAGGTTTATTTTTCGGGTCTTTCAATCCGATTCATATCGGGCATTTGATTCTGGCGAACTATATCGTGGAACATTCCGATATGGATGAACTTTGGTTTGTGGTAAGTCCGCAGAATCCTTTTAAAGATAAAAAATCGTTGCTGAAAGATACGAACCGGCTGGATATGGTACAACTTGCCTTACAAAATTATCCGAAAATGAGAGCTTCGAATGTTGAATTTTATCTTCCTCAGCCCAGTTATACTATTGATACCCTTACGCATCTGAAAGAACAATATCCACATCACAGTTTTGCTCTTATTATGGGGGAAGATAATTTGAAAAATTTTCACAAATGGAAAAATTCTGAAAAGTTGCTCAATGATTATCAGGTTATTGTGTATCCGCGAATTTCTTTCGATGATGAAAAAAAACCTCCTCAGTTTCGGCATGAAAACGTGAAACTCATTCAAGCACCTGTTATTGAAATATCTGCCACAGAAATCCGAAATATGATAAAACAGGGCAAAAATGTTCGGCCAATGCTGCCACCAGAAGTTTTTGAATATCTGGACGGCAGTTCTTTCTATAAATAAAAAACTATTATGAATTTCATCGAAAAATATTTTTCAAAATATTCACAGGAAAAGATTATTAATTGGTTCCGAAAAGCTTGCGTAGCAGAGGCGTGGACCTGTTTTTTTCTTTATTTGGTTGCTATGCCGCTGAAGCGGTATTTTCCGGAAAATGATCCTGTTTTAATTTTCATGATTATCACAGGGAATCTTCATGGTTTTTTCTTTGTGGTGTACCTCCTTCTTTTGCTGCCTGTCCGTAAAATATTTTCGTGGGATGATGAGGATTTTGTGTTCGCTATTCTGGCTGCATTTTTCCCATTTGCCACAATCTGGATCGATAAGAGCTTGGCAAAATTCAACCGGGAATAATTTTTTAGTATTTCGGGTACATCTGGATTTCAGCAGAAAATTTATGAAAACATTCCTGTAGATAACATTCAGAAAATAACAGATAAAAGTATAAATTTTATATGAAATCCATATTTCTTTTATTTTTAATTACTGTTCAAAGCATTTATGCTCAAGCTAATACTGACTCTTTGAAATTTTCACATGCAAAAAAAATTGATTCATTAAAAATTGAAATCGGAAAAAATATACATAACTACGAGGCAATCCGTGAATATTATTTTCAGACAGATGATCCAATTTTTGAGGAAAAAAATGCCCCAAAGTTTTATGATAGCTTATTTCAATTAATTGAAAAAGATAAAAACATTCAACCCGAATATTATTTATTTAGAGCAACGATCTTTTATTCTCAGGGCGATGAAAAAATTAAATTTTTCAGGAAAGGATATCTTAAATTTCCTAAAGATTTTTCAATAAATTCGGAATTGGGAGAATACTACTACAAGAAATTTATTGAAAGTGATGACAAAGAAAATAAAAGTTTATATGCAGATTCTACTCGCATTCATCTAGAAAATTTTACCTTAAAAAATCCATTTCAATTTCAAAAAATCAAAAATGCAGTGGAACTTTATCAAGTTTATTATTATCAAAATGAATTAATGAAAATGCATGAACTAGAAAAAGAAATTCTTAATAAGCCAATTTTTGGAATAAAGCTAAGTACGTATTTAAGTAAATCCGATTTAAAAAATGATATAACTGCAGTTGATAAAACAATGAGGTTTTTTTCTAATATCCGATATTTTAATCAGTATAAGGAAAAGTTTGGAATAAAAAATCATTCTAAGACCTACTTCAATTTTATTTTATACCGCTCTTTTTTCAAACCACTTTTAATTGGTCTTGACCAAAGAAAAGGTAAATATTTTATTAGCTACTTGCTTTCCAACAATGCTAATGAAATAGAACACCCCTTTGAAACAAAAACTAGAGAAATTACGCGAGGTCAGTTTCAAAATTTTATAAGTATACTAACTAACCAAAATACTAAGAAAAGTTCCGTTGCAATGCAAAATGGCTACGATGGGTCATCTTGGTACTTGGAATCAAAATTAAAAGGTTCACATACTTTGCAAGAAATTTGGAGTCCGCAAATTCATTGTACTTCAAATAATGCAGAATGTTCCATCATTAAAGCTTGTCTTTATTTAATAAAACTTTCTGGACTTAAGACTACTTCTCGGAAAATTGATCAGAAGGACTATCATTATGATCCAAATGAAGCTGATGGATTTATGATATGGTAACACCTACTGCTGCTATCATTGCATTTCTATTGACTGGTTAAAGTTAAATTATAAAATATTTTAGATGGTTGTTCATTCTGTTATATTTATTAGAATCCTTACTAACAATAAAATCCCGGCCCCAACTGTATCACCCATATTATTTCGCTGAAACATTTTACTTTCTAAAAAACCACTTGAATAGTAGTACCTTTGAGAAATGGATTCTTTGTTTAATGATCAGGTTTATGAAATCATCCGTCTCATTCCAAACGGAAGAATGACGAGTTACGGTGCTATCGCAAAAGCGATCGGATTTCCTAAACATGCACGACACGTTGGAAATGCATTGCGATTTATGGAGGAAGATTATCCCGCTCACAGGGTTTGCAATACTTCAGGAAGAATTACCGCAAGCTGCACCCGCGATTTTATCGGGAAACTGAAAAAAGAAGGCGTAGAAGTAAAAGGAGATAAAATTTTGAATTTTCGGGAAGTTTTCTGGGATCCGATGATTGAAATCGATGTCAATGAAAACAAATAAAAAATAAAAAACCTTGTCAATTTGTTTGACAAGGCTTTAGAGTTGTTAATAAAAGACCCTTTAAACGCTTAGTTGTTGGTAGCTTCTTTTAATAAAGTCTGAAAGGTCTTTCCCTTTCAGCAGATTTTGTGAAAGTTTTGCAAGATCCAGAGCATGTTTTATTTTGGAAGCTTTTTCTTCTTCATTTTCAGTCTTCAAAAGTTCGGAAGCAAGTTCACTGTTGGAGTTCACAACCAGATTATACATTTCCGGGAACCCGTTCATCCCGAACATTCCTCCACCGCCAGTTGCCTGCATATCTTTCATTCTGCGCATAAATTCAGGTTGGGTGATGAGAAAAGGCGTTTCAGAACTGTCCAAATCTTCCAGTTGTACAGTAAAGGTCTTGTCGTTCACGGCTTCTTCAATGCTTTTCTTCAGCGATTCCTTTTCCGAATCGTTGAGTTTAGAAATAGAAGTATCTTCCTTTTTTATCAGGTTGTTAATGTGGTCGGCATCTACTCGAGCGAAAGAAATTTTCTCTTTGGAAGTTTCCAGTTTTTGAATAAGATGTGGAACAATGGGTGAATCCAAAAATAAAACTTCATATCCTTTTTCTTTGGCAGATTCAATGTAGCTGTGTTGTTCATCAGCATTCGTCGCATACAAAATTACAAAGTTTCCGTTTTTATCCGTTTGTATCGCTTTCTGTTTTTCTTCCAGCTCGTTCCATAGATAATAGTGTCCGTCCGTGTTGGGATACAGGGCAAATTTATCTGATTTCTCGTAAAACTTTTCCTCAGAAATCATTCCATATTCAATGACAATCTTAATGTCATTCCATTTTTTTTCATAATCTTCGCGGCTTTCGTTGATGAGCGATGCCATTTTATCGGCGACTTTTTTGGTGATATAAGAAGAAATCTTCTTCACCGCTCCATCTGCCTGTAAATACGAGCGTGAAACGTTCAACGGAATATCAGGCGAATCGATCACACCCCGAAGCAACATCAGAAAATCGGGAACAATTCCCTTTACCTCATCTGTTACAAACACCTGATTCTGATATAATTGTATTTTATCTTTCTCAATATTCAGCGAGTTGCTGAGCTTCGGAAAATATAGAATTCCAGTCATTTTAAAAGGATAATCTACATTCAGATGAATGTTGAAAAGAGGCTCCTCAAACTGCATCGGGTACAGCTCATGATAGAATTTTGTATAATCTTCAGCCGAGAGTTCGGAAGGAGCTTTGGTCCATGCAGGTATTGGATTATTGATAATATGATCTACCTCAACAGTTTCAGGTTTTGCATCTTCAGCTGCATCTTCGGGCAGTGGCAAGGTCTCTTTTTTTGTGCCGAACTTAATGGGAACCGGCATAAATTTGTTATACTTGGTGAGCAGTTCCCGAATTCTGAATTCTTCCAGAAATTCTTCCGATCCATCAGCAATATGAAGAATTATTTCAGTACCGCGTTCTGTTTTATCGGCTTCTTCCAAGGTAAATTCCGGGCTGCCGTCACAAATCCAACGCACCGCAGGCTCATCTTTATAAGATTTGGTAAGAATTTCCACTTTTTCGGCCACCATAAAAGCAGAATAAAATCCAAGACCAAAATGTCCGATAATTCCTGAATCTTTCGCAGAATCTTTATACTTTTCCAAAAATTCCTCTGCTCCCGAAAAAGCTACCTGATTGATATATTTTTCGACCTCTTCTGCCGTCATCCCTATTCCCTGATCAATTATATGAAGCGTTCGTCCTTCTTTATTAATCTTAACTTCAATCTGAGGATTTCCATATTCCATGTTGGCTTCACCAATACTAATGAGATGTTTCAGTTTCAATGTAGCATCGGTAGCATTGGAAACCAGTTCGCGTAAAAAGATCTCGTGATCGCTGTACAGAAATTTCTTAATCAGTGGAAAAATATTATCCACGGATACATTAATATTTCCTTTAGTCATGTTAATAGGTTTTTAAAATGTTGATGGATGTTTCACAAAAAAAACACCATTTTCAAGAAGGTGACAGAGTGGCATTTTTCGACAAAAATCCTATGATTCCATCTAGAATTTGCGGTAAAATTTTCATCTTTAATAATAAAAAACTTCGGCGCAGCAGTGCTGAGCCGAAGCCTAAAAAAATTCTATCAGAAAAAATTATTTATTCTTCAGTTCTTCTCTCACTCTGTTTTCGATTTCCTCTGCCAGTTCCGGATTATCTTTCAGTACATCCTTCACTGCATCGCGGCCCTGCCCAAGTTTGGTTTCATCATAACTGAACCACGATCCGCTTTTTTTCACAATGCCCATTTCCACAGCGGTATCCAGAATTTCTCCAGTTTTGGAAACCCCTTCTCCATACATAATATCGAATTCGGCCATTTTGAAAGGAGGTGCCACTTTGTTTTTCACTATTTTCACTTTCACTCGGCTTCCCACAGCTTCGTCACCTTGTTTGATGGGTGCACTGGCTTTTCTGATGTCAATGCGCACCGAAGCATAAAATTTCAAAGCATTACCTCCCGTGGTCGTTTCAGGATTACCAAACATCACCCCGATTTTTTCACGAAGTTGATTAATGAAAATCACGGTACATTTAGTTCTGGAAATTGTAGCGGTCAGTTTTCTTAAAGCCTGGGACATCAACCGGGCATGAAGTCCCATTTTAGAATCTCCCATTTCGCCTTCTATTTCTGCTTTCGGTGTCAGCGCTGCCACAGAGTCGATCACGACAATATCTATTGCTCCGGAACGAATTAAATTATCGGCGATTTCTAAAGCCTGTTCTCCGTTATCGGGCTGGGAAATGATCAGATCATCCAGATTGATTCCCAATTTAGCAGCATAGTGTCTGTCAAAAGCATGTTCAGCATCAATAAAAGCCGCAATTCCACCCTGCTTCTGAGCCTCGGCAATGGCATGCAGCGTTAAAGTCGTTTTACCTGAAGATTCGGGACCATAAATTTCAATCACTCTTCCTTTCGGGTAACCGCCAACTCCCAAGGCGATATCCAAACCTAAAGAACCGGATGGTATTACTTCTATGGAAGTATCTACCGACTCGTCACCAAGAGTCATTACGGTACCTTTCCCGTAGGTTTTATCTAGTTTTTCAAGCACTAATGCGAGCGCTTTCTTTTTATCGTCTGCTGTACTCATTCTTATTTTATTTTTTCAAAAATACGGAAAATTAAAAAGTAAATATTATTAATTTAAGATATTTTTTCGCAACGCCTTTGATCAATAATGAAAATCTTTCGGAGCGTGTTTTATATAGTCATCTAACACCTTCATCTGTTCTTTATTTCCGAGAGTCACCAGTTTTTGATAGCCTTCCGGTGTATGTATTTTCCATATTTTTTCGGAAATCCTGTTCGCCTGAATGATCATTTTCGGAAACAAGGCAGGAAAAGTAACTTCTGGTATTTTCAATCTTTCGTTCAATTCTCTGTCCAGCAAAAACCAATTCATACTCTGGTGAAGCGTAAGCAACAATTTTCTTTGAAATTTAAATTTATAAATCGTATTAGTAAGATTTTCGTCTAATAAAGCCCGCGACAACTGCACGGAATCTTCATCCGCTTTGTCCTGAAGTGCACTCCATAAATATAGTTGCTCCACTGCTTGTTGCTTGTTTTCCGGAAGGTATTCCGGCGGAATTCCTAACAGGTAGCCGATATATTTCCACAGGTGGAAAACACCTTTTTCCTCTTCGTCGGAGATTTTTATACCCAGTTTCTTCAGTCCTTGCATAAAAACCAGTGAAAATCCCGTATAAGTAGCGATCATGTCCCAGGTATTGATGGGTTCGCCCCATTCTTCATGATTCCAGTTTTTCACTTTGTTCCTTATACTCAGCCGGGCGTAGGAATGCATCAGCCGGGTTCTTACAATCAGCTGGTACGCCTCCGAATTCACTTTCAATGCGTTTTCCCGTGTCACATGAACCCAGAATTCCAAGGTATCTTTTAAACGTTTTACTGCTCCTTTTTTCAACGCTCCTGTGAAAATAAGAGGTTTGTTAAGATAAGCAAAATCGTAACCACCCATCAAGGTGAAATCACGGAGAATAATTAAAGCGTTCGTTCCGGTGCGCATGTTGAACCTGGCGCCAATGTTGGCCAGCTTGGGATCCAACCATTCCGGAATGTGCTGCATTTGGAAAAACATTTTCTTCAGGCTTTGCGGTATTTCGTCATTTTGCGACACCGGATTTTGGGAATACTTCTGTACCAACGCACTGGCTTCGTGATACGGCAATTTCAGATAAGTATCTCTCACCACTTGGTCCGCCAAAGCATCTACTTCGTAATATAAATGAGAAAATTTATCAAATTTTTGAATATCAACTGAGACGCCCGCCATATCCAGAAGTTCCTTTCCGTTTCCGGAATTCCAGAAAGTTTGGAAATGCGGGCTGTTATAATACTTTGGTTGAACTTTCATGCACTTTCTGGGGACAAAAATTAAACCATATCAGGACAACTGGAGAAGAATTCCAGAAATTCAGGAATTTATATTTCTCCAATAATTGACTTCATTACTGTAAATTCACGCAATGCATAAAGCGAAAGTTCAACGCCATAACCTGAATTTTTTCTGCCTCCGAATGGCATTCTCCAGTCGGAACGGAAATTCTGATTGATGGCCACACTCCCACTTTCCAGCTGAGTCGCAAAAAGCATCGCTTTCTCTCTGTCTTTGGTATATACAGCATTGGCAAGGCCAAACATCGTATCATTGGCGATTCTCAATGCATCTTCATCATTTTCAGCTTTAAAAACCATTCCCAACGGACCGAATAATTCTTCCTCCAACACAGGATTTCCGGCATTCATTTCTATCAAACCCGGTTCAAAAGCCATCTCACCTACTCTTTTCAATGGCAACAAAATTCTGGCACCTTTCCCGATCGCTTTTTGATATTGCATTTCCAATTCGGAAGCGAGATCTTCCCTCGCCATAGATCCCAAAACAGTTTCCGGATCCTCAGGATTCCCAGGAAAGTATTTTTGATATTCTACTATAAACTTTGACAGAAATTCGTCATATATTTTATGGTGAATAATGAAACGCTTTCCTGCAACACATGTTTGTCCGCAATTCTGCAGCCTTGCGGAGGCAGCATCCTCAGCGGCTTTATTCAGGTCTGCGTCTGCCAGTACAATGAAGGCATCGCTGCCGCCCAGTTCGAGCACACATTTTTTCAGATTTTGTCCTGCAACGGCGGCCACTTTTCTTCCAGCGGCTTCACTTCCTGTGAGTGATACCGCTTTAATTTCCGGACAAGCAATCATCTCTTCTATATCCGAATGTGAAGCTTTCGCATGAGTAAAAACACCGGCGGGAAAACCAGATTCTTCAAAAAGACGCTGAAGTGTATCGCCTGTTTCCAAGCAAATAGAAGCATGTTTTAAAATCACCACATTTCCTGAAAGTATTGCCGGAACAGCAAATCTGAGCGCTTGCCAGAAAGGGTAGTTCCACGGCATAATACCGAGAATAACGCCCATCGGTTCATAATGAATTTCTGAAATAAAATGTTCTGTTTGTACTTTCTCTGTCTTCAGAATATCTTTTGCCTTTGCATAATATGCGCACATTCCAGCGCTTTTTTGAATCTCCGAAACAGCCTGCGAAATGGGTTTATTCATTTCGCGAGTGATAATTTGCGCAAATTTCTCTTTATTATCCAAAAGATTTTCTGAAAGAACCGTTAAAAGTTTTTGTCTTTCCTGAACCGTTGTTTTCTTCCACTCCATGAATGCTTTCTGTGAATTGCTCAGGGTATTCTGTAGGTTATTTTCCATAATGTAAAATTACTAAAAAAAGCATTCTTCCTGAATGCTCATTATTTATTGAATAACAGATTACTATTGACGGAGTCAATTTTTGTCGCTGTACATGAGCCATTCGTTAACCAAACTGGCTGCCAGACGAGCCGTTTTTTCAGCCACATCAAAATCGGGATTTACTTCTGCCACATCCAGAGCGATCAATTTTTCATTTCTCAGAATATGACGGTACCAAAACATAAAAACCGGATCAGCAAAAATCCCGTTGTACGCTGTTGCCGAAACACCGGGAGCCACAGCTGCATTGAATACATCCATACAAACGGTGAGATACAACAAATCGATTTCTTCGGAAATACGGTCTATTTGTTCATAGATGAAAGGAAGGTTTTCAAAAAAAAGTTCTTCAGCCAGAATATATTTCATCCCGAATTTGTGTGCTGTATCAAACAGTTTCAGGGTATTTGAATTTCTTTGAATACCAATATGCAACGAGTGGATTTTTCCTTCTTGTGCTATCTGCCAAAACCCTGTTCCTGATGTAGGTCCGACGCTCTCTTCCGGCATACGGTTGTCGAAATGGGCATCTATATTAATAATTCCGATTTTCTTTCCGGGAAATGCTTTTTGCAATCCGCTGTAATGGGCAAAAGTAACTTCATGACCACCGCCAAAGACCAAAGATTTTGCACCTTTCAGGAAAACTTCAGCAACGGCATCGCCAAGATGAGCTTGTGCAGATTCCAAATCTTCATTTTCACAAGAAATATTTCCAAAATCCTTCAGCACTATATCTGCCTGAACTACCGGGAAATTAGCCATGTTTCTACGAATAACATCTGGCGCAGCCTTTGCGCCGGTCCTGCCTTTATTTCTTCTCACTCCTTCATCCACAGCGAATCCGTGCAGCACAAAGTCTCCTGGCGAAATTTCTCTATCAGAATTGACAACTTGAAACAGCCTTCGATGCAGAGCATCATCTCCGTCATATCTTCCGGTCCAGATCATGATCAATTTTTTTTCCGTTAATATAAACAGAACATGGCGAAAGACTTCCCTGCATGTATAAAATATTCTGATAATTGTCTGTTTTGTATGCCACAAAATCTGCTTTTTTTCCCGAAACTATTTTTCCGCGATCTTCCAGACCGAGTGCATGTGCGGCCCTGAAGGTAATTCCTGCCAACACTTCGGCTGTGGAAAGTTTTTCATAGGTTGCCAGAATACTGGCCTGTGTGATTAAATTTCCCATGGGTGCCGATCCCGGATTCCAGTCGCTGGCAATAGCAACTATAGCTCCGGCATCCAGCAGCTTTCTTACGGGTGTAAAAGGCTCTCCCAATCCGATACTTGCTCCGGGAAGTGCAACCGCTACTGTATCCGACGCTGCGAGAAAAGCGATATCTTCGTCCACAGTGGCTTCAAGATGATCGGCGGACTTGGCTTCTACTTCCACAGCAACTCTTGAACTCCCGGGCGTGAACTGATCTGCGTGTACGGTAATATCAAAACCAAGAACTTTAGCTGTTTCTAAGAAGACTTTACTTTCTTCCGGTTGAAATGCAGATTTTTCAATAAAAATATCTACTCTGCGGGAAAGCCCTTCTTCTTTCACTTTTGGCAAAATTTCTTCCAGAACATAATCCAGATACGTACTGTTCTCCTCAGCTTTTGTAAAATCTTTAGGTTTCATATGCGCGGCAAGACACGTCGGAATGAGCGTAGCAGGTGTTAAAGCCTGAGCCTGACGAATTACACGCAGCATCTTTAATTCCTGCATTTCGTTCAATCCGTATCCTGATTTTATTTCGATTGTCGTAATTCCCAAAGCTGTAAGGAAATTTATCCGCAAGAGAAGCCGTTCCAGCAATTCTACTTCTTTTGCGTTTCTAGTGTGCTCCACCGAACTCCAGATTCCGCCACCAGCTGCTGCGATTTCAAGATAAGTTTTTCCTGCATTGCGCATGGCAAAATCATGAGCACGATTTCCGCCAAAACAAATATGCGTGTGACAATCGGTGAAAGCAGGTAATAAAATTACATCTTCATCAATAATTTCAATTTCATTTTCATGATTTTCTTTCAGAAAAATTTCTTTTAATTCTTCAAAATTTCCGACATCTACAATAACATTATCATCAATCAAAACACCTCCGTTTTCAATGACTTGAAGCTGTTCATCACTTATTTTTCCACGAAGCGGAAGATCAGCAAGAGTGACGATTTGCCTAAAAGGTCCAATTAATTTCATCAGGTAAATATAGACATTCGGCTATGAAATGACAAGAAGTGATGAATGAAAAAGATGTCTTGTTTTTTTGCTTTTCATTTTAAAAATTTTACCTTTGGTAGCTACTGAAAACGAAAAGAAATGCCAGATTTTTTATATGCAGACAGGGAGAATTATTCTCAGGAGGAACTCTTGCAGGAAGAAAAAATCCGTCCACAAAGTTTCAGGGATTTTGCCGGACAACGAAAAACACTGGATAATCTGGAAATTTTTGTAGCCGCCGCCAAAAACCGAAATTCAGCCCTTGATCATGTTCTGCTTCACGGCCCGCCAGGTTTAGGGAAAACTACTTTAGCTCACATTATTGCCAATGAATTAGGAGTAAACTGTAAAATTACTTCAGGTCCGGTGCTGGACAAACCAGGCAGCCTCGCCGGACTGCTCACCAATCTGGAGGAAAATGATGTTCTTTTTATTGACGAAATCCATCGGTTATCACCCATAGTAGAAGAATATCTTTATTCTGCTATGGAAGATTACAAAATTGACATTATGCTGGAAACAGGACCGAATGCACGTAGTGTACAAATAAACTTAAATCCTTTCACTCTAGTAGGAGCAACCACCCGAAGTGGAATGCTCACCAAGCCTATGCTCGCAAGATTCGGCATTCAAAGCCGGCTGGAATATTACACCGTGGAACTGTTGGCAATGATCATTGAACGAAGTGCCAGAGTTTTAGGCGTGAAAATTTATGAAGATGCTGCATTTGAAATTGCCAGAAGAAGCCGCGGAACACCTAGAATTGCCAACGCTTTGCTGCGACGGGTTCGAGATTTCGCAGAAATAAAAGGAAATGGCGAAATAGAAATTAATATAACGAAGTTTGCATTAAACTCGTTAAATGTAGATGAGTTCGGCCTGGATGACATGGATAACAGAATCATGCGGGTGATGATTGAGAATTTCAGAGGAAAACCTGTCGGAATTTCTGCATTAGCCACCTCGATAGGAGAAAATCCGGAAACTCTGGAGGAAGTGTATGAACCATTTCTGATTCAGGAAGGTTTTATTATCCGGACTCCACGAGGTAGGGAAGCCACAGAAAAAGCCTATCAGCACTTGGGAATTTCAAGAGCTAAACGACCGGACGAACTGTTCTGAAAAAATGTTATCTGGTCTAATTAGAAAATTTATTTTAATCAGAATATGAAATTATATCCTATACAATGCGGTAAATTCAAATTAGACGGTGGGGCCATGTTTGGTGTGGTGCCGAAATCTATTTGGGAGAAAACCAATCCCGCAGATGAAAAAAATCTTATTGAACTGGGAACCCGCGCCTTGCTGGTGGAAGACGGAAAGAAATTAATTCTTATCGACTGTGGTCTTGGCGATAAGCAGGATGAGAAATTCTTCGGTCATTATTCACTTTGGGGAGATGATTCTTTGGAGAAAAACCTTTCTAAATATGGTTTTATAAAAGAAGACATCACTGATGTTTTTCTCACGCATCTTCATTTCGACCACTGTGGTGGTGCTGTGGAATGGAACGATGAGAAAACCGGCTATCGTACTGCGTTCAGCAATGCTCAGTTCTGGACTAATGAAAATCATTGGCAATGGGCAACCGAACCTAATGCAAGAGAAAAGGCCAGTTTTTTGAAAGAAAATATCCTTCCTATACAGGAAAGCGGACAGCTTAATTTTCTTCCACTGCCCACAACAGGAAATTATAGTTTTGCACCCGATTTAAAAATGGATGTCATTTTTGTGGATGGACATACCGAGAAACAGATGCTTCCTGTGCTTCAGTATCAAGATAAAACTATCGTTTTTGCTGCTGATCTGATTCCTACTGCCGGCCATATTCCGTTGGTGTATGTCATGGGTTACGATACAAGGCCGCTTTTAACTGTGGAAGAAAAAGACAAATTTCTGAAACAATGCATTGATAATGAATATCTACTATTTTTGGAGCACGATGCGCATCATGAGCTGGCCAGCTTAAAAATGACTGAAAAAGGCGTTCGCCTAGATGCGACGTTTAGTTTTAATGAAGTGTTCGGTTATTAAAATAGTTTATCAATAAAGTTGCGAAATCATGTAAATTTTCATCTTCTTAAAAAATATTATCTTTGAATTAATTTAAAAATTATGGAAACAACTGAAGGCGAACCCCAACCGTCTGAACCCGAGCCGAGGATCATTGGCCTTACTGGCGGTATAGGCTCCGGAAAAACAACAGCAGCAAGATATATAGAAGAAGCAGGATTCCCTGTATATTATTCAGACGGCCGTGCCAAAGAAATTGTAAATGAAAACGAAATCCTGAAACAACAGATCAGAAAGCTTTTGGGTTCTGACGCTTATGATGCTGAAGGACTTTATAATAAAAAAAACGTAGCAGAGAAAGTTTTTTCAGACCCATCGCAACTTCAGCAGCTGAATAATCTTATACATCCTGCCGTAAGGGAAGATTTTGAACTATGGGTACAACAGCAACCCTCCCCTTTTGTTTTTAAAGAAACTGCATTACTTTTCGAACTTGGTCTTGAGAAGGAATGTTACCGAACTATTTTGGTGACTGCGGAGGATAATCTTCGTATTAAACGTGTGATGGATCGCGACGGAAAAACGTACCGCCAGATTAAATCTGTAATGGAACAACAAATGTCGGAAAAAGACAAAATGAAGAGAGCTGATTTTATTATTCATAATAATAACGGAATAGATATGCTCAGAGAAGAAACACAAGAAGTGTTGCACAGCCTGACCGTAATGGCAGATGACTGAATGTATGTATGCTAAAGAAAATAAATAATCCGGCGGTGTTCCGTCGGATTATTTTATTGGTGGAGCTGGAGAGATTCGAACTCTCGTCCAAACAAGCAATACGCAAGTTTTCTACATGCTTATTCTGCTATTGATTTTCGACTGTAAACAGAGAGCAGACACCCAATTTACAGCTTATCTTCTAAAGTTTTCGTTCCGGGACCGAAGTTTTCCCAGACTTATTTCCGCATTTCCTATGCCCCGAACTCAGACGCTGCGAAACAGAGCTTCTGCGGGACATCTTGTTTCCTTACTGTACTTCAGGAAAAGTGCTTATCTTACTATGATTCAGATTAAGCAGCAAGAGCATACTCTTGGTTGCCAGTTAAAAATGTGCAGCAAGGGATTTAAGAGATCGCGCTGCGGTTCTCTGCATGCTTACTTACCCATTGGTCTTGCTGTCGAA
>JAEYOX010000108.1 GCA_023411265.1 Bacteroidota bacterium
TCTGGATGTGGTATTTCAACATTTGCGAGCGTTCATCCGCACCATATTTGTATTTCATGGCTTTTGCCCAGATTCTTCTGGCTACACGTCCTATAACGGCGTATTCCGGATCCACTCCGTTGGAGAAAAAGAAGGAGAGATTCGGTGCAAATGCGTTAATATCCATTCCGCGCGAAAGGTAATATTCCACATAAGTAAAACCGTTGGCAAGTGTAAAGGCTAATTGCGAAACGGGATTAGCACCAGCTTCAGCAATATGGTATCCCGAAATAGAAACCGAGTAGAAATTCCTGACTTTTTTTTCAATAAAATATTCCTGAACATCGCCCATCAGCCTTAATGCAAATTCTGTAGAGAAAATGCAGGTATTCTGTGCCTGATCTTCCTTCAGGATATCAGCCTGCACGGTTCCCCGAACCACGGCAATGGTTTCAGCTTTAATTTTCTCGTACACTTCTGCGGGCAGAACTTCATCACCGGTTATTCCCAGAAGTTTTAATCCAAGGCCGTTATTTGAAGGCGGAAGGTCGCCGTTGTATGTGGGTCTTTTCAGGCCTTTATCGTCGAATTTTGTTTTTAATTTCTCTTCAACTTTATCCCAAAGGCTATTCTCTTCAATGTATTTTTCACAATTCTGATCGATGGCAGCATTCATGAAGAATGACAAGAGCATGGGAGCCGGCCCGTTGATCGTCATCGAAACTGACGTTAATGCGTTCACCAGATCGAAACCAGAATAGAGTTTTTTGGCATCATCCAAAGTGGCTATCGAAACGCCTGCATTTCCGATTTTTCCGTAAATATCAGGTGGAAACGCAGGATCCTGTCCATATAATGTTACAGAGTCGAAAGCTGTGGAAAGCCTTTTAGCGGGCATTTCGGCAGAAACATAATGAAATCTTCGGTTAGTTCTTTCGGGTCCGCCTTCTCCGGCAAACATTCTTGTTGGGTCTTCTCCGGTTCTTTTGAAAGGATAAATTCCTGCGGTGAACGGGAATTGTCCCGGTACGTTTTCCTGACCTTTCCAGCGGATTAGGTCGCCCCAATCCTGAAATTTCGGTAGCGATATTTTCGGAATTTTAAGACCGGATAAACTTTCAGAAGTGGTTTCTACTTTTATTTCTTTTCCACGCACAAAATAAGAATAGCTGTCGGCTTTCATTTCTTCCTTGAAATGATGCCAAGCCCGAAGAAAGGCGCTGTTTTCTTCCAGTAAATCTTTTTTGGTTTTCAGAAATATTTTTTCAAGTTTGTCATGCGTGTGCGGATCATCGGTAATGAACTTTTTGGCTCCGTCTATTAAGTACATCTGTTTGGCGATAAGTGCCTGCTCCTCTACTTTTTTGTCGTAGTTTTTGTTGTTCTCTACAATTTCGGAAAGGTAGCGAACCCGTTTTGGCGGAATCACTGTGCTGTCTTCGGAAACATTCTGTTCTTCATATTCGCCAAGGTTCAGACTTTCAAACTTTTCGTTTACTTTTCTTACCAAAGCATTGAAAACCTCGGTAGTTCCCCAGTCGTTAAACTGACTTGCCTTTGTAGAAAATACCGGCATTTCTTCAAGGTTTTTATCGAAGAGTACATGGTTTCTCTGGTATTGTTTTCTAACCGCCTGCAGTGCATCCAAGGCACCTCGTTTGTCGGATTTATTCAAAACGATAAGATCTGCATAATCCAACATATCGATTTTTTCCAGTTGTGTAGAAGCTCCGTATTCCGGAGTCATTACATACATGGATACATCTGCAATTTCGGTAATTTCGGAACCGCTTTGTCCGATTCCTGACGTTTCCAAGATAATAATATCCGGTTTAGCTAATTTTAAAATATTAATTGCAGAATGGATGTAAGGTGAGACGGAAACATTATTTTCACGCGTGGCCATGGATCGCATGTATACCCGTTGATCATTAATGGAATTCATCCTGATTCTGTCTCCTAATAAGGCACCTCCGGTTTTTTTCTTCGAAGGATCCACAGAAATAATGGCGATTTTTCGATCCGGATTGGAACGGAGAAATCTGCGCACAAGTTCGTCTGTAAGTGACGATTTCCCTGCACCGCCCGTTCCGGTTATTCCGATGATAGGAATTTTCTTTATCTCCCCTTCGGAGGATAGTGCAGTAAGACGATTATTTATTTCCTGAACCAACTCTGGCTTTTCGTCAGAGAAGTTTTCCACCGCGGAGATGACCTGTGCGATAGATTTTGAATCTTCAAAAGAAATTTTATCCAAATCAGAAACGGTGACGTGTTCACCGGTGGCAAAGTCAGATTTTTGCACCAGATCGTCAATCATTCCCTGTAATCCTAATTCGCGGCCATCATCGGGAGAATAAATCCGGTCGATTCCATACGTCATCAGGTCTTTAATTTCTTCGGGTAGAATTACACCGCCGCCGCCGCCGAAAATCTTGATTTGCGGTGCGCCTTTTTCTCTCAGAAGATCGTATATGTATTTAAAATATTCATTGTGTCCACCTTGGTAGGAAGTGAGGGCAATAGCATTGGCGTCTTCCTGAATGGCAGTGTTTACGACTTCTTCCGCAGATTTGTCGTGACCCAAGTGAATTACCTCGCAGCCCGTTCCCTGAATCACGCGACGCATAATATTGATAGCAGCATCATGCCCGTCGAATAAGGAAGCAGCAGTTACGATTCTCACCTTGTTTTTAGGAGTGTATTTTTGGTTTTCCATAAAAAAATGTAGAAAAATTGAAAGTTTTCAAAGATAGGCAATTCTGCAAAAAGTAAAAAAAGGGAATAA
>JAEYOX010000093.1 GCA_023411265.1 Bacteroidota bacterium
GCATCGTGAAAGTCATGCGTTGTTGGAACGAACCTTTGCAGTTCTCATGATCATTGCAGGATACGTGCTTTACAAAAGAATTCTGAAATCCACAGAAAGATTTTATGTTCTGAAAAACGATTTCTACAGAATCACAGCCATTCGTGCCATTACTTCTACGCTTAATATTATCGGCGGAATTCTATTTTCTTTTCTAGCGATTTCGGTTATTTTCGGTGTCAGCACATCGGCTATTTGGGGAAGTTTGACCGCCATGACGGCTGTGATTATCCTCATTTTCAGAGATACCATTTTAGGATTTGTTACCGGAATTCATGTCTCGCTTTCCCGAAATCTGAAAGTGGGCGACTGGATCGGAATTCCAAAATACAACATAGAAGGAACCATTGCAGATATTAATTTGCTGACCACGAAAATTCAAAATTTCGACAAAACCATTTCTACTGTTCCTACCTACGATCTGCTTTCTACCGAGATCAAAAATATGCAGGTAATGGCAGAAGGCAATAGAAGAAGAATTAAAAAATCGATTGTTTTCAATATTAATTCATTTAAGTTTATTGATGAAGAACTGTTGGAAGAATTGAAAAAGGTAAACCTGATTTCTGAATATCTGGAAAATAAATCCAGCGAAATATCCACAGAGCGCGCCTCGATAAAAAATGCAGAGTTCCTCATCAATGGCAGACAACTCACCAATATTGGCGTTTTCCGGAAATATGCGCTCAATTTCTTAAAACAGAATGCATCCATCGATCAGAACGAAGTAGTACTGGTGCGCCAACTGGAAATCACCTCACAAGGAATGCCTTTGGAAGTGTATTGCTTTGCCAATCAGGCCACTTTGCAGGATTATGAAGAAATACAGGCAGATATTTTTGATCATCTTCTGGCTTCTGCGAAAATTTTCGATCTCGAAATCATGCAGGTTAAAATTTAATACTTACTGAAAATACAATGACGAAACTCAGTGTAAATATCAATAAAATTGCGACGATCCGAAATGCCCGTGGCGGCAATTTGCCCAGTGTTACCGAAGCTGCGGTGAAAATTCAGGAATTTGGGGCGCACGGAATCACCATCCATCCAAGGCCGGACGAAAGGCATATCACCCGAAAAGATGTATATGATCTGAAACCATTGGTTCATACCGAATTTATTATTGAAGGAAATCCGCACCGCCCTTTTATCGAAATGGTTCTGGAGGTAAAACCCGAGCAGGTGACTTTGGTTCCGGACGCGGATGATGCCATCACTTCCAACGCAGGGTGGGACTGTGAAAAAAACATGGACTTCCTGAAATCTGTTATTGTTGAATTTAAAAATGCCGGAATACGGACTTCCATTTTCCTGGATCCGAATCCTGAAATGGTAAAGTTTGCAGCCGAAACCGGAACAGATCGTATCGAACTATACACAGAAGCGTACGCTAAAAATTACAGCACTGATAGAGAAGAAGCGATTTTGCCATATATTAAAACAGCGGAAGAAGCTAAGAAGCATAACCTCGGCATCAATGCCGGACACGATTTGTCGCTGGAAAATCTTAAATATTTTGCTGAAAATATACCCAACTTGCTGGAAGTTTCCATCGGGCATGCTCTCATCAGCGAAGCATTATATATGGGACTGGAAAATACAGTGCAGGCTTATCTGAAAAGATTGATGGTCTGGTAATTTTTGTAACTTTGAAACAGGAGTTCTCAACGCTATAATCTAATTGAATATGCCCATTTTACACTCAAAAATATATGGAGAAGATCAACCGGGATTGCCCTTATTGGTGTTTCACGGTTTATTCGGAATGCTCGATAACTGGGGAAGTTTCGGGAAAGAATTCGGCGAAATAATGCCGGTGCATCTTATGGATCTCCGCAATCATGGCCGCAGTTTTCATTCCGAAGAAATGTCGCACGACGCGATGGCGGAAGATATTCTGCACTATATGGAACACCATGAAATAGAAAAAGCGCATCTCTTGGGGCACTCATTAGGAGGTAAAGCCGTGATGCAATTTGCCATTAATTTTCCGGAAAAAGTAGAAAAACTCATCGTGGTAGATATCGCCCCGAAAGCCTATCCTCCGCATCATCAGGATATTCTCGAAGCGCTGCAGAGTGTAGATTTTGAAACAGCAACTTCCCGTGGCGATGTGGAAGAAAAAATGAGCCAGTATATTAAAGAACGTTTTGTGATTCTTTTTCTAACCAAGAATTTGTAATGGACGGAGGATAAAAAACTGGCGTGGAGATTTAATCTGAAAACACTGTCAGAAAAATATGAAGATTTCGTTACCAATGCAATAAAATCCGGTGTTTACGAGGGCGAAACGCTTTTTGTTTCCGGTGCCCGGTCAAAATATATTCTTCCCGAGGATGAAAACGAAATGAAGCAGCAGTTTCCCAACTTCCAATTGAAAACAATTCCGAACGCCGGACATTGGGTGCAGGCGGAAAATCCAATAGATTTCAATCGGGTTACCAAAGATTTTCTTTTAGGAAACTCCGGTTCATAAACGCTTTTAAAGAATAATTTTGATGATTTTTTCACTTGTCATTAACTCCCAATTATTGTGATTTTCGTTACCGGAGCAACAGGAATTCTCGGAAGAGTGATCGTTTTGGAACTTCTGAAACGGGGTGAAAAAGTACGCGCCGCCAAAAGAAAATCAAGCAATTTGGAAGAAGTTCGCCGTTCTTTCCGTTTCTATACCGAAAATCCCGATATTTTTTTTGATAAAATTGAATGGGCAGATGTGGATTTTCAGGATTTGGATTCCTTAAAATCAGCCTTAACCGGAGTAGAAGAGGTGTATCACTGTGCAGCCGTAGTGAGTTTTCATCCCGCAAGAAGAAAAGAAATGTTTCGCACCAATATTGAGGGAACGCAAAACCTTTTGTATGCTTGCGAAAATTCATCCGTAAAAAAGTTTCTGTTCGTAAGTTCGATGGCGGTTTTTGATGGATTGAATGATGAAGGAATGATAGATGAAAAGTCTGATTTTAATCCAAAACTCGACCATTCCGATTATGCTGTTTCAAAGCATTTTTCAGAGATGGAAGCATGGCGCGCCGCCGCCGAAGGATTGAATGTGGTCATTATTAATCCGGGAATTATCGTTGGAAGCGGAAACTGGAACAGCAGCAGCGGCGAACTTTTCGGGAGTTTTGAAAAATATCCTTTTGCAATGCGTGGTACGGCAGCGTATGTAGATGTCCGCGATGTGGCAGCTATTGCCGCAGATCTGATGGAGCAGGAAGCTTTTGGTGAAAAGTATATCATTGTATCAGAAAGTAGAAAATACAGTGAAATCGGGAATCTGGTACGCAGAAAACTCGGCCTGAAACCTGTCCAGATGATTCCAAAATTTCTTCTTTCTCTCGGATACTTTTTGAATCTTATCCTCGGGTGGGCCATTCCGCCTTTACGTATGATGAACAGGGTTAATATCGAAGCCGTTTCCAATAGTGATTATGTATCAAATAAAAAAATTCGGGAAAAACTGGGGTTTGAATTTATTCCCGTAAACGAAAGCATTGATTTTCACCTTCAAAATTATATAAAAGATAAAAATAAAAAGGGGATCTGAATTTCACAGATTTACGCTCAGTATACAATATGGAAAACCAATTTTTAGGAAGTTCAAATTATAACATTTCCTCGCACACCGTTGCTGCAACATGCCCAAGTAATATTGCCCTTATCAAATATTGGGGAAAATATCCGAATCAGATTCCGGCAAATCCCAGTATAAGCTATACCTTGAATCATTGCAAGACCAATACCAGTATTGAATTGATAGCAAACGAATCCTTTTCCGTACAGACTTTTCTCTCAGGGAAGGAAGAAGTAAATTTTGCAGAAAAAATACAGAAATATTTCAGAAATATCCAGCCGTATCTTCCTTGGATTTTACAGGGCAAATTCATCATATCTACAGAAAATACTTTTCCCCACAGTTCCGGAATTGCCAGTTCCGCTTCCGGTTTCGGTGCCATTGCCCGTTGTCTGATGCAACTGGATGTGCTATTCTCAGGAAAGGTGGAAGAAGACATCCGGGTGAAAAAAGAAAGTTTTCTGGCCAGACTTGGCAGCGGAAGTGCATGCAGAAGTTTATACGATGGACTGGTAGTTTGGGGCAAAACACCGGTAGTAAAAGGCAGTTCCGACTTGTACGCAATTCAATATCCCAATGAAGAAATTCATTCTGTTTTTAAGAATTTTAACGATTGGGTACTGCTCATTCACGAAGGTATGAAATCGGTAAGTTCCACGGTGGGTCATGGTTTAATGAATACCAATCCATACTCAGAAAGACGTTTTCAGGAAGCGAAAGAGAATTTTATCCCGATGAAAGAAATCCTGAAATCGGGTAATTTGGATAAATTTATCACCTTAGTAGAACACGAAGCTCTCACCCTGCACGCCATGATGATGATGAGCGAACCGGCATTTATTCTCATGAAAACCGGAACCTTGGAAGTAATTCATAAAATATGGAGTTTCCGGAAAGAAACGGGTTTACCTTTATTTTTCACATTGGATGCGGGAGCCAACGTGCATCTGCTGTTTCCCAATAATGGCGAAGAAGAAAAAATTAAAGATTTCATCGAAACCAATTTGCTTCAGCACACCCAAAATGGGAGCGTAGTGAAAGATGTGATGATCTTCTGATTTTTCGGAGGAGACGTCAGGAAACCTCAGTTCTGTTGGTGCTTTCTTCTCTTTTTCCTTCCTGTATCAGTTGTTCTACATCTTCAATTTCATCTTTTTCAATAGGTTGTACTTCTTCGTCCTGCTGATGGCTGGCTGTATCCACATGAAAAGTACAATAAATGGGAAGATGGTCTGACCCGATATATTCAAGGGTTTTTAATTGATCAATGAAGATATCCGGACTATGAAATAGCAAATCCAGCGGAACCCTGAAAAACCAGAATTTTGCGTGGAAAGTAGCAAGTATTCCCCGGCCGACTCTCGCATCGATCAGTTCGCTCATTTTTCTGAATAAAATAGAAGTGTCCGACCACGCCACGGTGTTAAAATCGCCGATGACTAAAGTGGGGATATTGCTTTTCTGGCACATTTTTGCCACGCTCAGCAAATCCCCGTCGCGCTCCTTGGAAGTGGATTCTTCGGTAGGGCTCGGAGGTGGCGGATGAACGGCAAAAACAGTAAAAATTCTGCCATTTTTATTTTTAAACTGCGCTTCAATACTCGGAATATCGTCTGCAATAAAAAAATGTATGGTACTGGATTCTAAAGGAATTTTAGAATAGAGATGCATTCCGTACGTATTCTCTAAGGTGATTTTTTCCGTGAAAGGATATTCCGGTTCCAAAGAGCGGTTGGCCATTTCCCATGCTGCATTGCTCTCCATGGTGATGAAAATGTCTGGTTGGTACTTGCGTATCAGCTGGTGAAACCTTTTAAAATCCTGATTAAACTGATAAACATTACAGGAAATAATAGAAATGGTATCCGCATCTGGCGGCGGCATCTGTGCTTTTTTATAAAAGGTAGTATAACGAATAAGAATATACAGATGATAGAACATCAGGACAAATTGTATGCTGACAATCAACCAGAAGAAAGTGTTTTTCTCAATAAAAAAAAATCCTGCAACAATGCTCGCCAACTGAAAAAAGAAAATCTGGATTTTCATAAACTCCGGAACTCTGAAGATCCAGTGTTGATTTTTGGAAAATGGCAACACACTCAGGAGGATGAGGAGGCCCGAAAATAAATAAAAAGTGGTTTCCATGGTTCAGGGTCGCAGGCAATAAAACTAATTTCGGCTCGAATTTACAAAAATCTTGGTACACGTCATATTATCTGTTATTTTTGTAAAATTAATATCTGAAGAATGAAAATAGGAATCCTTGGTGGCGGACAGCTTGGCAGAATGTTGATACAGAATGCACTGAAGTATGATGATGAATGGTACACGCTGGATCCCGCGAAAGATGCGCCATGTTCTTCAGTTTCTTTTTTTACTGAAGGAAATTTTAACGATTATGATTCGGTTTTCAATTTCGGAAAAGGTAAAGATGTGGTTTCTATTGAAATAGAACATGTGAACGTGGATGCGCTTTTTGAGCTTCAGGAATGTGGAATCAAAATAATTCCGAGCCCGGAAATTATCAGAACCATCCAGCAGAAAATCCTTCAGAAGGAGTTTTATAAAAAACACGAAATTCCAAGTCCTGAGTTTCAGGTGATTCAACATAAATCCGAAGCAAATTTTCCGTTGCCTTTTGTTCAAAAAATGAATACCGGTGGTTATGACGGTAAAGGGGTTCAGGTCATCATGAACGAAGCGGATGTACAGAAATTATGGGATGTTCCTTCTGTGTTGGAAACTTTGGTAGATATTGAAAAAGAACTGTCCATTATCGTAACAAAAAATGAAAACGGCGAAACCAGAACCTTTCCCGTTACGGAAATGGTGGCCGATCCTAAGCTGAATCTTCTTGATTTTAATATTTGCCCGAGCGATATCTCTGAGGAGGTACAGCATCAGATCGATCAGATCGCAAAACAGTTCATCGAAGCGGCCGATTCTCCCGGATTGTTTGCTATCGAACTTTTTCTGGACAAACAAGGGAAAGTGTGGGTGAATGAAACCGCACCGAGACTGCATAATTCCGGGCATCAGACTCAGGAAGGAAACTTCAATTCCCAGTTTGAACAGATGTATCGTGTTTTAAAAAACCTTCCTTTGGCCGATACAGAAACCATCGGTTTTTCAGGAATGGTGAATCTGGTAGGCGAAGAAGGTTTTTCCGGAAAAGTACAATATGAAGGTTTGGAAGAAATCCTGAAACTTCCGAAAACCTATGTTCATTTGTACGGAAAATCAGAAACCAAACCCGGAAGAAAAATGGGTCACATCAATGTTCTGGCGGATTCACGGGAAGAGCTGATGGAAAAACTGATTCACATTAAATCTTTAATCAAAGTAAAAGCGTAGTCTAAAAATAATATTATGATCGGAATCATCATGGGCAGCCAAAGCGATTTGGCAATAATGCAACAGGCAGCAGATTTTTTGAAATCTCTAGATATTCCCTACGAATTAACGGTAGTTTCAGCACACCGCACTCCGGAAAGAATGTTTGAGTATGCCAAAACCGCCAAAGAGCGCGGTCTGAAAGTGATCATTGCCGGAGCGGGCGGCGCTGCACATCTTCCGGGAATGGTGGCAAGTTGCACCACGCTTCCTGTGATCGGCGTACCCATTTTGTCTTCCAATTCTATTGACGGATGGGATTCTGTATTGTCGATTTTACAGATGCCTTCGGGAATTCCTGTAGCAACAGTAGCATTGAACGGCGCGATGAACGCTGGGATTCTGGCAGCGAAAATCATCGGAAGTTCTGATGAAAAAGTAGCTGATAAATTACAACTCTATCAGGATTCTCTGAAAGAAAAAGTCCTCGGAACAGTGGAGGATATTCAGAAAAAACATCCGAATGGTTTTGATACATAAGAAAAAGACTTTCCAGCGCGGAAAGTCTTTTGATGTGATTGAATTTTTACAACACACCCACCTTTTCCATACAGGTTTTCATTTTTAAATAAGTTCTTTCGATATCATGATCCAGGCCGATAGAAAAACGGATCAGTCCAGGTGATAGACCCATTTCTTTTTGCTCGTCTTCAGGAATTTCAGACGAAGTTGAAGTTCCGGAAGCAGAGAACAGGGTTTTGTAAAATCCTAAGCTCACCGCCAGATAACCCAGATTTTCATTCTGCATCATTTCCATCAGTTCGTTAGCTTTTTCTACGGTTTTCACGTCCAGCGCCACCAGTCCGCCAAAACCAAATTCTTCATGCATCATTGTTTTAAAAAGTTTGTGCTGAGGGTGGCTTTTCAGGCCGGGATATTTTACTTTCAGTCCGTCTTTTTCCCAATTTTCGGCGAGAAATAAAGCATTTTCACTGTGTTTTCTCATACGAATCGGAAGGGTTCTCAGGTTTTTAAGAACGCTCGCTGCACGGAGGCTGTCCATGGTGGGTCCCAAAAGCATACACGCACCGGAATTGACATCCTTCGTAGCATTAATAAATTCCTGGGTTCCGCAATACACTCCGCCAACAGTATCGCTGCTGCCATTGATGAATTTAGTGAGACTGTGAAGCGTTACATCGGCACCTAAAAGTTGAGGCGTTACAGAAAGTGGAGAAAAAGTATTGTCCACCACCAGTTTCAGATGGTGTTTTTTAGCAATTTTTGAAAGACCTTCCAGATCGGCAATTTCCAGAAGCGGATTGCTTACGGTTTCGCAATAAAGTACCGTGGTTTTTTCCGTAATGGAATTTTCGACTTTCTGCAAATCAGTAATATCTACAAAAGAAGTGTCTATTTTAAAACCAGGCAGAAAATTTTTCATGAAAGCATACGTTCCGCCATAAATGGTTCTGCTGGAAACGATATGATCTCCGCTTTTGCAAAGCTGAAGCAGCGCAGAAGTGATGGCACCCATTCCCGAAGCAGTCACATTAGCACTTTCTGTTCCTTCCATTTTCGCCAATGCTTCAGCAAGATACAGATTGCTGGGCGAGGAGTGGCGGGAATACAGATAACATCCGTCAGTGTTTCCTTCGAAAGTGTCAGCCATGGTTTTAGCAGAAAGAAAGGTGTAAGTAGAACTGTCGGATATAGAGGGATTTACGCCTCCGAATTCTCCGAAAAACTGCAAATCCTGAATCTGATCTGCACCGTTGAATTTTTTCATCATTATGATATTTAAATTATTATAAAAATGGTAATTCCCCAACTTTAAAACAACCCGCCTGTCACAAAACAGTAAATAAATCGGATAAATAGAGTTTTTTCAAATTATTAATTTATTTTTGAAAGATTAAAGCTGTTTTCACCAAAATATTTTCGGATGAATCTTGACAATAAAGATAAAAAGATACTGGTTTTGTTGCAGCAGGATGCCAAGAAAACCACTAAAGAATTAGCCAGCGAACTTCATTTGTCGGTAACCGCAGTTTTCGAGCGGATAAAAAAACTTGAAAAACAGAAAGTTATTGAAAAGTACGTCGCCCTTGTGGACAAAGAAAAAATTCAGAAGAATTTTATAGTGCTTTGCCATGTGAAACTGGCGCAACACCGAAAGGAATACATTACTCAATTCGAAAGGGAAATCATCGAATTTCCGGAAGTGCTCGAATGTTTCCATGTGAGTGGCGATTACGATTATATTTTGAAAGTATGCGTAAAAGACCTTCAGGAATACCGGGAGTTTATGGTAACCAAACTTACAAGTCTGCAGCATATCGGAAGTACGCACAGTTCGTTCACCATCAAAGAGGTGAAAAAGACTACCGGAATTTTTCTGGAATAACATGATACCCGCGAGACCATTAATTTTTTTATCTATCACCGGAATTGGTTCGTTAAAAAACGAACTAATTCTTTATCTTTGTGCAGTGAAAAATTCCCGAACTTTATTAGGCACTTTTGAGATTGATGAAAGCATCTATCAGGAAATGGTCAAATATTATACAGAAGTATTTCATCTTCCGCCATTGCCCGCCAAAATTTATTCTTTTCTTATTTTCGATTTTGACAGAAAAGGAATTACTTTTGATGAACTGGTAGAGGTATTTAAATCATCAAAAAGCTCTGTTTCGTGTGCATTGCAACTATTGCTTTCTCAAAGATTAGTAGTAGACGTAACTCATGCCGATGAAAGAAAACGCCATTTTTTCCTGAATACAGAGTACATAAAAATTCGCTTTGAACAGATGACGGAGCGATTAGAAAAAGAACTTTCGATTATGAAGCAGCTTCAGGAATTCAACGGCGACCAACAAAAGCATCAGGCAGAATTCACACTGTATATAGAGGTTCTGAAAAACAGTATCGGCAATATCAGAGAAACTTTAAAAGAAATTTCCAATTAATATGAAGTATAAGATATTCATCTTAGGGCTGGCCGTCTTGTCTCTTTCGGCTTGCAAAAAAGAAGAAAAGCCACCGCAAGGCCCCAAAGCAGTGACGACTGTTGTGGCAGAAACCCGAAATGTTGTCGGATATTCTACTTTCCCTACCACAATACAGGGACGCAACAACAATGATGTGCGGGCCAAAATACAGGGATATATTACTCAGGTTTTAGTTGATGAAGGACAATATGTGACGAAAGGACAGCCTCTTTTCAGAATTGAAACCAATACACTGAATGAAAATGCCTCAGCTGCCAGAGCCGGAATTGGTGCAGCACGTTCCAATGTAACAGCAGCTGAAGCCAATGTAAAAGCGGCACAAGCCGCCGTGAACGCAGCCCAGGTGGAAGTGGAAAAACTTCAGCCTTTGGTGACTAAAAATATTATCAGTCCGGTGCAGTTGCAGACGGCTCAGGCGAATTTGGCTCGGTCTCAAGCGCAACTTTCACAGGCCATCGCTGCCAGACAACAGGCCAGTGCAGGCGTTTCTCAGGCACAGGCGAATTTTCAGGGAATTCAGGAAAATATCAATTATTCCGTTATTCGAGCGCCTATATCCGGAGTCGTGGGAAAAATCAATATGAGAACAGGAAGTTTGGTAGGGCCGGGAGATCCTTCTCCTATAACCACAGTGTCGGATACCAGTATGCTGTACGCTTATTTTTCGATGAACGAAAAAGAATATCTTGATTTTCTTTTGAATTCGCGCGGCGCCGCCATGTCGGAAAAACTGAAAAATATGCCTATGGTAGAATTGCTTCTGGCCAATGGTGATGTATATTCTGAAAAAGGCCGGATAGAAGCAGTAACCGGACAGATAGATCCGGCTACAGGAAGTATTCAGTTCCGGGTCTCATTTCCCAATCCGCAAAAGTTATTGAGTAACGGAAACAGCGGAACCGTCAGAATTCCTATTTCTTACGATAATGCACTGGTATTGCCGGAAAGTGCTACTTATGAGCAGCAAGGCCTGGTTTACATTTATAAAGTAGAAAAAGATACGGCCAAAAGGTCAGTAATTAATATTGAAGACCGTGTGAATAACATGGTTGTGATCAAAGATGGTGTTTCCAAAGGTGAAACCGTGGTAGCAGAAGGGGTAGGGACTTTGAAAACGGGAACGCACGTGAAACCGCAGCCGAAGAAATTAGAGGATATCATCAACGCTATTCAACCTGTATTTTAATTTGTGATGGTAAAAAGATTTATAGACCGGCCGGTACTGTCTACAGTGGTGTCCATTCTCATCGTGATTCTTGGAATCTTAGGATTGGTATCGCTACCTGTAACACAATATCCAGATATTGCTCCGCCAACGGTGCGTATTTCCGCCAACTATACGGGTGCTAATGCGCAAACGGTAATGAACAGTGTCATTATTCCCATTGAAGAACAAGTGAATGGCGTAGAAGGAATGGATTACATTTCGTCTACTGCATTAAATAATGGTTCCGCCACTATTCAGATTTTCTTTGAACAGGGAATTGATCCGGATATTGCTGCCGTAAATGTTCAAAACCAGGTGCAACGTGCCATGCCGCTTCTTCCTTCAGAAGTTACCCGAGCCGGCGTACAGGTGAATAAACAACAGACCAGTGCACTGATGTTTCTCTCTTTTTATACTTCTAATCCTGATCTCAACGAGGTCTGGCTTCAGAATTATATGAATATCAATATTATTCCGGCACTTAAAAGAGTAAATGGAGTAGGAGATGCAATGGCTTTCGGAGGAAAAACCTATGCAATGCGGATTTGGCTGGATCCGGCAAAAATGGCTGCATACGGACTGGAACCTTCGGAAGTTTCTAATGCGATCAATGAACAGTCTCGTGAGGCGGCAGCCGGCCAATTGGGCGAGAACAGCGGTAGTTCTTTTCAATATGTGATCACCTACAAAGGGAAATACAATGAAGTTGAGGAATTTGAAAATATTATTGTTCGCGCCCTCGGAAACGGAGATTATCTTCGGTTGAAAGATGTGGCAGAAATCAGGTTGGATGCACTTTCTTACGGAGGAATCGGAGAAAACAACGGCAGACGTTCCATAAGTATGGGTATTTTTCAGACACCTGGATCCAATGCTCAGGAAATTATCCGAGAAATTAAAATTTTTCTGTCAGAAACTGAAAAAGCACTGCCCGAAGGAATTGGATATAGCATAAACTTTGATACCAACGATTTTCTGGAAGCCTCTATCAGTAAAGTAATTACTACGTTAATAGAAGCATTCATTCTGGTTT
>JAEYOX010000118.1 GCA_023411265.1 Bacteroidota bacterium
GTTCAATAATTAATTTATATATTGCGCAACATTAAAAAGTGAACAATATGGCGAAGCAGAAAGTGCAGTACGAATTCCCAATGCACTGTCTTTCAGAGATTTTATATGAATATCTGGCAAGTGCAGAGGGTCTTGCGGAATGGTTTGCTGATGAGGTTGTCGAAAAAGGAGATGACTTCTATTTCAGTTGGGGTGGAGGGCCTGCCGAAAAAGCAACGCTGATACGTTATAAACCCGAAAGCTTCGTGCGTTTCCGCTGGGAAGAAGATGAAGGAACCAAAAATTTCTTTGAAATGACCATTGTTATCGATGAAATTACGGAAGATCTTTCGCTGAACATTACCGATTTTTGTGAACCAGGCGACAAGGAAGAAAACCGGCTTTATTGGGAAAACCTCATCGAAAACCTTCAGATAAAACTGGGCGCCGCATAAAACCTGCAGCTCATTTAGAATACACATGATGGACGAGAGATCGTTCATTTATTGTTTAAAAAAACTTCATAAAAAAATGACTCATCCAATCTATACTTCCGAAAACTTTGAATCTGTAAACCGTGCTTTTCTTTTTGGAGATGCTGTAAAAGTTTCTTTTTTTATCAGAAACGGACAACTGATTCTGGCAGAAGAATGTTATTTTTTCCTGATGGCATCCATGCGGAAGATGAGAATGAATATTCCGCTGGATTATACTTTCGAGTTCTTCCGGGAACTCATCGTCCACCAGGTTGTAGAGCAAGGTGTGATGAATGCCGTAGTACATTTCATGGCATATCGTGATGCGGACGCAAAGCCGTTGCCAAAATCAGGAACTTCCTTCTATTTTGAAGTTCAGGAAGTAGATGATGTGCTGTCGCTGAAGGAGGAAATAGAACTGGATATGATCCGCGAAATCACTGTGAACACCAATTTGCTCAGCAATATAAGAGTTCACTGCCCGGAAAATGTGTATGCGGAAATTTATGCGCAGGAAAATGATCTGGATGATGTTATCCTTCTGAATCCCCATAAAAGGATGGCCAGAACCCGCTTCGGAAATCTGCTGCTGCTGTCCGGCAATGTAATTCGGGTTCCAAAACAGTCGGAAGGAGCGTATATTTCCCCTCTCATGGAAAGTTTCATCACTTTTGTTCACAAAAATAATCTGGCGGAAATAGAACAGGAAGAAATGATCGCCTTTGAAACCCAGAAAGCGGATGAAGTTCTGGTTATTTCAGATGAAAAAGGAGTTTTTCCCGTGGGTAAAATCCGCAATAAAACTTTTGGCTATTCCAGATTTTCAGCAATGATAGATATGTGGAAAGCTACAGTACTTGTGTAATTATCTTTCATAGGCAAACCCGGTAAACAGCCTTTCGGGAAAGCCATTTAACCGGGTTTTATTGAGATTCTGTTCTACTAACGTAGAAAATTGTAAAATCGTATCCCCTCAGTTCATCGAAATGTTTTCCGGAGCATTGGCCCAGATCAGAAATTCTCCGCCCAGATTCTGCATAATACTTTTCCACAAATCATGAGTGCTTGGTGCTGTATATTCCAGATTGTACACTTCTACTACCGTCCAGAATTTTTTCTTAATTTCAGTTTCCAACTGCTTCTCCGTCCATCCGGAATAGCCGGAAAACACTTTCACATTTTCTGTACTTAGCCTGTTGTTCACCATCTCCTCTATGATGGTTTCGCTGTCTTCCGTCAGATAATATTGTTCATCAATACTGATATAAAGGTCTGTTACCGGCGTACCTTTTACAATGAAAAAAATTTTGTTATGTTCCACAGGTCCGCCTTCATAGATCTCCACCGGAAAACCGAAAACCTCTGAAATACTCTGACTGACGGTCTCTTCTTTTTTATTGAGTATAATTCCGAATGCACCGTTTTCATCATGTTCTATAATCAGAACAACCGAACGGGAAAATATATCCGTGGAGATGTCAGGAGTGGAAATTAATATTTTACCTTTGTATGAATAATCCATAATAATCACCTTCTTTGTTCAAATGTAAAAAAAACTATGGAAAACCTGCACGATAAAAGAAGAATTTATAACAAATTTGAACTTTCAGAAGCCAGCGTGAAAGCCAATCCTGTAGAACAGTTTCGCGATTGGTTTTATGATGCTGAAGAAAACCCGAATATTTCCGAACCGAATGCAATGTCGGTATCCACTTTGGAAGACGATGGTTGTCCCAGGACGAGAATGGTGTTGCTGAAATCCTACACCTGGGAAGGTTTCATATTTTACACCAATTATGACAGCCGCAAGGGAAAGTCCATTGAAAAAAACCTGAAGGCATGTCTTCATTTTTTTTGGCCGCCTCTGGAAAGACAAATCATTATAAAAGCAGAAATGGAAAGGCTTCCCGTGAATTTAAGTGACGGCTACTTTGCATCCAGGCCCAGAGGAAGCCAGTTGGGTGCTTTGGTTTCTTCGCAGAGTGCTGTTATTCCGGATCGGGAATTTCTGGAAAATAAACTGCTGGAATTAGAAAAAAGATTTGAAGGAAAAGAGGTAGAGCGTCCCGAAAACTGGGGTGGTTATTTGGCTAAACCCTACGAAATAGAATTCTGGCAAGGCCGCCCGAATCGTCTTCACGACCGTATTTTATACGAACTTACTCATGATTTCAACTGGAAAATATCAAGACTGGCTCCGTGATATTTTCAGGAAAAAGCAAAAAAAAGAGGCAACTATGAGCCGCCCCTTTCTTTTTTCAGAACTTCTGAAAATTATTTTTTCTTAGCACCTGCCACTGCATTGGATAAATCTGCACCCGGTTTGAATTTAGCTACTTTCTTAGCAGCAATTTTAATCGGCTTCTTTGTCGCAGGGTTAATTCCCTGCCTTGCAGCTCTTTCTGCTACGGAAAAAGTTCCAAAACCTACTAAAGAAACTTTTCCGTCTTTTTGTTGTAGGGTGGACTGTACATTGGACATGAAAGACTCCAGAGCAGCTTTTGCAGCAACTTTTGTAATTCCGGCATCTTGTGCCATAGCATCAATTAATTCAGACTTGTTCATAATTTAAATATTAAAGTTAGTTGATTCGTTGTCTTGAGCAAATATAAAACAAAATTCAGTTTGTGCAAATTATTTTGAAAAAATTAATGAAAATTTTACTAATATATCGGGATTGATTTGGAAATGATAATATCACTATCATCTAAAATTAACGCTTTACAGCCATTGTATTTTTCTGAAACCCTCTTCAATGCGTGCATAGTTGTGATGCTCTTCACTTTTTGTGAGATTTGAGGATTTTTAAATTCAGGTTAATGTCATAAAATTACATTGTTATTGTTATTGTTATCGCTTTTTTAACAGAGAGGTTTAAAAGCAGATAAAAACGCAATAAGCAGTAAGAGTTTAAATATTAGACCGCAACGGATGTTTTTAAATCAATTCCAATATTTATTAATAAATTTGCGCCTATGTTAATTGAAGTTTTTAAATCAAAAATTCATCGGGTCCGAGTCACTTCTTCTGACTTAAATTACATTGGAAGCATCACTATTGATGAGGATCTTTTGGAAGCTTCGGGCATCATCGTCGGCGAACGCGTGTTTATTGTCAACATCAATAACGGTGAACGTTTTGATACCTATGCGATAAAAGGAAAAAGAAAATCCGGCGAAATCTGCCTGAATGGGCCTGCAGCAAGAAGGGTGCAAAAAGATGACATCATCATCATCATATCTTACGCGCAAATCACTCCTGAGGAAGCAAAGGATTTTCAACCTAAAATCATCTTTCCTGACGAAAAAACCAATCTTCTTACCTAATTGTTTTGGAAAAAAAACCAAAAAATAATTCCCTGAAAAAGGTTCTCACCATTGTCATTTCCCTTGTAGTAGCCATTTTTTTTATGTGGCTCGCTTTTCGTGATCTGGATTTCGAAACAATAATAGTTTATTTCACCAAAGCCAATTATGGATGGGTAGCTGCTGCAATGATATTCGGATTATTGGCCTATTGGTTTCGGGCGGTTCGCTGGAATCTTTTACTGGAACCGATGGGATACAGGATTTCCAACTTCAATGCTCTGTGGACGATTGCTTTCGGGTATCTCATGAATCTCACTATTCCCCGAAGTGGCGAACTGGCACGCTCTACTGCATTGTACGGCGTAGAAAAAGTTCCGGTGGACAAATCCTTCGGAACGGTGATTTTGGAACGCGTTGTAGATTTGCTGTGCATGCTCCTGTTTTTAAGCATTACTTTTATTCTAAAGTATGATGCCATCGCTGCTTTCTGGCAGTTTGCAACTCAGGGAAACGGCGAGAATCAAAGCACTTCCGGAAGCCTTGGGTGGATACTGGGAATAGGATTTTTGGGTGCAGTGCTTTTTTTTCTGCTGAGGAGATCTTTAGAAAAGAATACTTTCTTCAAAAAAATCTATGCCATTGTCGATGGTCTGTGGCAGGGAATCACCTCAGTTTTTAAATTAAGGCATCCCGGGAAATTCATCTTCTATTCTGTTGCGATCTGGCTCTGTTATTATTTAGCAGCATATTTGGTATGTTTTTCTCTCCCGGAAACTTCGGGTTTTACCTTGGCTGATGGTGCTTTTATAATTGTAGTAGGTACTTTGGGGATGATGATTCCTGCGAGCGGCGGAATTGGCGCATTTCATTTCGCTCTGAAAGTAGGAATTGGCGCTTTATTTCTCGCCATGGGAAAGTCGTATGAGGAAGGGGCAGAAGTAGGGCTGGCTTACGCTTTTATTTCGCACACTATGCAACTTGTGATTATGGTGGTAATGGGATTTATTTCTATTCCGATGCTGGCTAAGGCAGACAAGAAATAAAAAAAAAAGCTTTCCACGAAAGCTCTTAGATTTTATTAGAAAGGAGAAGAAGTTTATTCTACACGCCGGCCCGAAACCAAATTGATAATCGCCAGAAGAATAATAGCACCAACAGCACCAGTTAAAATCTGCCCGATTATAGCAGTTCCGAACATTGTGCCCAATAGCCAGTATCCTATGAAGCCGCCAATGATTCCTACAATGATATTTCCAATGATACCTAGTCCGTATCCTCTGAAAATTAATGAGCCCAACCACCCGGCTAATGCTCCGATAATAAGTGTCCATAAAATTCCCATAACTTTATTTTTTGTGATTATGCCAATAAAGAATCCAGTTTTATGCCGCATTGGCGTTGCATGGGAATTTTGAAAGACGGAATGTAAATCATAAAAATTCACTGAAGGTGTATTATTTATTGTGTTCGCAAAGAAACTGCAAGACTATCTTTTATTTTAAGGTACATGGCTGTTCTTCAAAACGTAACCTCATTTTCAGTCAAAAAATGTATCTTTGCCATCGAAATTTAAAAAGATTAAATATTAACCGCACTCATACGGAGTGCCAAGACGAACAAATTTTATGAATGCCCCAAAAGCAATTATTGAAAAATTTCAATTAAAAGATGGCAGAGAAATCACCATCGAAACAGGGAAGCTGGCCAAGCAGGCCAACGGCTCTGTGGTAGTAAGAATGGGCGGAACGATGCTTCTTGCAACCGTTGTAGCCAACAAAGAAGCAAGTCCGGGTGTGGATTTCCTTCCCTTAACCGTAGATTACAGAGAGAAATTTTATTCAGGAGGTAAAATCCCCGGAAACTTTTTCAGAAGAGAAGCAAGACCATCGGATGAAGAAATCCTTACCATGAGACTGGTAGACCGTGTTTTGCGTCCGCTTTTCCCTTCAGATTTCCACGCGGAAGTTCAGGTAATGATTTCCCTGATTTCCTACGATAAAGAATGTATGCCGGAAGCGCTGGCTGGTTTAGCAGCTTCTGCAGCGATTGCCATTACCGATATTCCATTCAACGGACCAATGTCTGAGGTTACTGTAGCCAGAATTGACGGGCAACTCGTCATTAATCCTAGCAGAGAAAATCTTGAAAGAGCTGATCTAAACATCCTTGTAGGTGCCACCAAAGATTCTATCGTAATGGTAGAAGGTGTGATGGACGAAATTACCGAGGAGGAAATGATCGAAGCGATCAAGTTTGCGCACGAAGAAATTAAAGTTCAGGTTGAAGCTCAGGAAAGACTGGCTGAAAGAGTTGGCAAATCTTTACCGAAAAGAGAATACAGCCACGAAGAACACAACGAAGAAATTCGTGACAAAGTATGGAAAGAAACTTTCGATAAAGTATATCAGGTAGCGAAAACACCTTCAGCAAAAGAAGAAAGACATGAAAACTTCAAAGCTGTTTTAGAAGAATTCCTTGCACAATATACAGAAGAAGAATTAGAAACCGTGAAGCCATTCGCTAAAATCTATTTCCATGATGTGGAGAAAGAGGCGATGCGTCAGATGATTCTTAATGATAAAATGCGTCTGGATGGCCGTACACCGGAAACGATACGCCCCATTTGGTCAGAAGTCGATTATTTGCCGGGTGCGCACGGTTCTGCCGTATTCACAAGAGGTGAAACTCAGTCTTTAACAGCAGTAACCTTAGGTTCAGTTAAAGATGCTAATATGGTAGATTCAGTCGCGATCAATTATGACGAGAAATTCTTCCTTCACTATAACTTCCCGCCATTTTCCACTGGGGAGGCAAGACCTTTAAGAGGAACATCAAGAAGAGAAGTGGGTCACGGCAACCTGGCACAGCGGGCTCTTTCAAAAATAATCCCGGCAGATAACCCTTATACCATCCGTATTGTTTCCGATATCCTTGAATCCAACGGTTCATCTTCAATGGCAACAGTTTGCGCCGGAACTCTGGCTTTAATGGACGCCGGTGTACAGATCACAAAACCGGTTTCAGGTATTGCCATGGGATTGGTAACTGATCCTGAATCTGGTAAATTCACAGTACTTTCTGATATTCTTGGCGACGAAGATCATTTGGGTGATATGGACTTTAAAGTAACCGGAACGGCAGACGGAATAACAGCTTGCCAGATGGACATCAAGATTCAGGGACTTTCTATGGACATCATGGAAACTGCATTGAAACAAGCGAGAGAAGGCCGTCTTCATATCCTTGGAGAAATGTTGAAAACCATCGACGCACCCCGAGCAGACGTTAAGCCACATGCTCCCAAAATGGAGGTTCTGGAAGTTCCAAAAGACTTTATTGGAGCCATCATCGGGCCTGGTGGAAAAATCATTCAACAGATGCAGAAAGATTTTGATACCGTTATTGCAATTGAAGAAATCGGCGAGATCGGCAGAATTGAAATTTCCGGCGTGAGCAGAGAGAATATCAATGCGACCATTGCTGCTATCAATGAGATTACTTTTGTGCCAGTGATTGGAGAAGTTTATAACGGGAAAGTGGTGAAAGTAATGGATTTCGGTGCTTTCGTAGCCATTGCAAAAGGTACTGAAGGGTTGCTTCACATCTCCGATATTGAATGGAGCCGTCTGGATAAAGTTCCGTACAACGAGGGCGATATGGTAGAAGTGAAATTCATGGGCTATGATGACCGCAAGAAGATGAAACTCTCAAGAAAGGTTCTATTGGAAAGACCCCCGAGACCGGAGCGTAAGGAAGGTGAAGGTGACAACCGTCGCCCCAGAAACGATCGCAAAGATGGTAGCGACAGAAGACAGGGTGGCAACAATCGTCCCGGAAATGGCAAGCTTCCGCACAGCGGCCGCCAAACCGAAAAGCCTGCAGGTGAAGACACCTTCAAGCCACTGAACGAGAGCGAGCACGATATTGATGAGAAGCCGGAAGGATTCTAATCAATGTACAATATACTAATGAAACCACCGGTCAATCGGTGGTTTTTTTGTGGGACGGAAATTCCCGACTGCCCTTTCCTAACAATGGCTTACACAAAAAATTAAGACATCTTCCGAATCACTACAGCTACCCTGAACAAGTAAAATAATGGATTACCACCAAGATCCACAAAAAAGCCCTGAAACAGTTCCTTTCAGAGTCCGCTTCAGGGCATTATGTATGGCTGAGACTTTTTAGTAACCGAAAAGTTCTTCGAGGGAAATTTTCTTTACTTCACCTAGTTTTTTCAGGTCGTCCATTTTCACGTTCTTTTCAGAAGCCACGAGGGCGTAGGTGTACGGTTTACCGCTAAAATGGGTAGTATGGAATTTCTTCACATCGGCCATCGTAATCCTGTCCACATTGTTATACATTTCCTTGCGGATGTCATCTTTCAGACCCAACTCTTGCGCTGCCAGATAACGGAAGATAATAGCATCCTGCATTACCCGCTCGGTCTGAATATCTTTCTTTACCTGACTTTTCGCCAGTTCCAGATTATCGGAAAGTTCCGGCATTGTAGTCAAAAGATCGTTCATAGCACCTACGGCATCACCAAATTTGTCCGCCTGTGATCCAACATAGCTCATCATATAATACTGATCGGTCTTCTTCTGCGGCTGTACGTAATACCCGTAAGTACTGTAGGCTAATGCCTTACTTTCTCGGATGGTCTGGAACACAATAGATCCCATGCCGCCCCCGAAATAATTATTGAATACGTTCACAAGGGTAGTTTGCGCAGGGTCGTATGTCGCAGTATTCCGGATCCAGCGGGTTTCTGCCTGCACCATATCATAATCGGTAAAAAGCACCTGATTCTTGCTTTGAGTCTGCTGTTTGAACGTTTTCGCAGGTGCAGCAATCGTAAAATTGGCGGGAACCTTATGAAGCGATCCTAGTTTTGCAATCAGGTTTGTCAGCGATTCCGGACCGTAATAAATTACGGTCTGTTCATAATTGTTCAGATTTTTCATCCTGTCTACGAGTTCCTGCGCGGTCACAGCGTTTAATTCAGCATCTGAAAGCGTATTGTTGAATTTATTCTTAGGACCGTAAAGAGCGTAGCTGGTCAGCCCGTTCAGTATAGCCCCTTTGTTGGCTTTTGCATCTTTTCTGGCCTTAGTCATTCTGGCTTTCAAGGCTCTCAGTGCTTCTTCGCTCGGTTTTGCATTCATCACCAGATCTTCGTACAGTTTTACGGCCTGCTCAAAGTTTTCCTGAAGTCCCTCGATAGTCACCGTTGTATAATCTTCACCGGTGGATACGTTGAAACTGGATGCAATTTTATAGAACTCTTTAGAAATATCTTCTGCAGATTTTTTGTCTGTTCCGATAAACTGAATATACTGTGCGGCAAGAGGCTGCTTCAGGTCATTTAACGAACCGATTTTATAACGATATCTCAGTCGGTACAACTCATTTTCCGTGTTCGGCACGTACAGCACCTCTGCTTTTCCGATTTTGGATTTCTGAATGTCTTTGTCAAAATTCAGGAATACCGGCTGGGAAGGCGTATTCGGCATTTCGTTAATCATTTTTACAAAGGCAGACTGTTTGTCGGCATTCGTTTCCACTGGAGTGATGGAAGGTTTTTCTATTTTCTGCGGGTTTTTGTTTTCGCCTTTTCTTTTCAGAACTGCAACATAGTTATTTCCCAGATATTTATTGGCAAAGGCCACTACATCTTCTTTTTTGATTCTAGAAAGGTTGTTCACATACGCTACCTGATCTTTCCAGTCGAGTTCGGAAGTGAAGGCATTCACAAGGCTTGAGGCACGGTCGCCGTATTTTTCAGTCTCCTGAATTTTCTGTTTTTTGATGTTGTTCACAATCGAAGGCAACAGATCCGCATCGAAGTTTCCTTTTTTAAGGTTTTCGATTTCCTGGAGCACAAGACTCTTTACCTCTTCCAACGACTGTCCGGTGGTAGGTGCAGCGCTGAGCCAAAGCACACCGTGATCCTGAAGCGTGTACGTGAAAGCACTCGCCCTGAGGAGTTTCTGTTTTTTAACCAGATTCAGATCCAGAAGCCCTGCTTTTCCATTGGTTAAAATAGAACCTACCAGATCTGCCAATAGTACATCTTTATCTTTATTCCCTGGGAGCCTGAAGCCAATGGCTACACTTTCCGCATCCGGCCCTGTAACTTCTTTGATTACCGGTGAAGTAAAAGGAACTTCCGGCTGGAAATTGTACTTGGGAACCGGCTTATACTGCATGTAGGAAAATGCTTTGTCGATTTTTGCAATAGTTTCATCAGGATTAAAATCTCCGGACATCACAATACCCATATTGTTAGGCACATAATAGGTATTGAAATATTTGCGGATTTCTACCAGAGACGGGTTTTTCAAATGTTCTACCGTTCCGATGGTGGTTTGTTTTCCGTAGTTGTGATTTTGAAAAAGATTGGAGAATAATGTTTCAAAAACTTTACTCCCGTCGCTGTCCAAAGATCTGTTTTTCTCCTCATATACCGCCTCCAGTTCGGTATGGAAGATCCGGAGCTGCGGATTTCTGAAACGCTCTGCTTGTACGGCAAGGTATTTATCCAGTGAACTGGCCGGAACGTCGTCGGTATATACCGTTTCCTCAAAACTTGTCCATGCGTTGGTTCCCTGTGCACCCATGGCCGACATCATTTTGTCGTATTCATTGGCAATTGCAAATTTGGAAGCTACACCGGAAATAGAATCGATTTGTCTGTAAATCGCCTTTCTTTTCGATTCGTCCTGGGTTTTGTTGTACTGCTCGTACAGCGCATCAATTTTGTCAAGCTCCATCTTTTCTTTTGCCCAGTCCAAAGAACCGTACTTATCGGTTCCTTTGAAAAGCATGTGCTCCAGATAATGGGCCAGACCGGTATTAGTAGCCGGATCGGTCTTGCTTCCCGCTTTCGTTGCCACATACGCCTGAATTCTGGGATCCTTTTTAGTAGGACTCAAAATAACCGTCAGTCCGTTTTTCAGTGTATAAAAACGGGCCTGCGTCGGATCATTGGTTACATATTTATAAGTGTAACCGGCACTTTTTGCTTCTTTCCACTGGTAATCCTGCGCCTGAGCGGAGAACATGACCAGAGCGGCAAAAAGCATCAGAATCTTTTTCTTAAACATAGTATTTGTTAATTTATAAGTATTAGACGCTATTTTTGATGAAATGTTTCAATAATCAAAAATAATTTGACTTGTAAGGAATTCATTTTCAGAAAAAGTACCACTTTTTCGGATTTAATTCCCTGAATTTTACAGATTTTTCGGATTTCACTCTCTGGCTCTGCGTCCTATGAAAAATCGGCTACTAACCAAAAGGACCAGAATTATGGTAAATTTACGAGAATGGCCTATCAAACAGCAGCCGCTCTCCCCTTTTCTCCTCTGATACTTTTCCGTTCTCATAAGCCAGATGTCCATTAACAAAAGTATGGGTTACTTTGGCAGAAAATTCTGTTCCTTCCAAAGGACTCCAGCCGCATTTATACAGCAGATTGTCTTTGGAAACGGTCCATCTAGAGTTCAGATCTATTAGAACCAGATCTGCTTTATACCCTTCGCGGATAAAACCACGTTTTTCAATTTCGAAAATAATGGCAGGATTGTGACACATTTTCTCCACAATTTTTTCCAGACTGATTCTGCCACGGGCATGCATTTCCAGTATCGCCGCCAAAGAATGCTGGACAAGTGGTGCTCCTGACGGACACTTCGTATACACCTGATCTTTTTCTTCTAAAGTGTGCGGCGCATGATCGGTAGCAATTACATCAATTCGGCCGTCCTGAAGAGCTTTCCATAAGCCTTCTTTATCTTCATAGGTTTTCACTGCCGGGTTCCATTTAATCAGTGATCCTTTCGTATCATAGTCTTCGTTAGTAAACCAAAGGTGATGAACACACACCTCAGCCGTTATTTTTTTATCTTTCAAAGGAATATCGTCCCTGAAAAGTTCGGTTTCGCGGGCGGTGGATAAATGGTAAACATGAAGCCGCGCTCCGGTTTTTCTCGCCAGTTCCACGGCTTTTGAAGAAGAAAGAAAACATGCTTCTACACTTCGGACGAGATGATGAAACTTCACCGGAATATCCTCGCCGTATTGTTTCCTGTATGCCTCAGTATTTTCCCGGATGGTTTTTTCATCTTCACAGTGTACACAGATGGGCATTTTCACTTTGGAAAAAATCTCCTCCAGCGTGTCGGGATCATCAACCAGCATATTTCCTGTGGAAGAACCGAGAAAAAGCTTAATGGCTGCAACATTCCGGGGATTGGTTTTCAAAACTTCGTCCAAATTATCATTGGTTCCGCCCATAGAAAAAGAATAATTGGCGAACGATTTCTCTGCAGCAATTTGATATTTCTGCTCCAAAAGTTCCTGAGTAACGGCATTAGGAACCGTATTGGGCTGTTCGATATAGGAAGTAACACCTCCCGCTACGGCAGCTCGGCTTTCGGATTCTATGTCGCCCTTGTGCGTGAGTCCGGGCTGACGGAAATGTACCTGATCATCAATAACGCCGGGCATCAGATAATTTCCCGAAGCATTAATGATCTGATCCGCTTCTTTTCCGGAAATATTCCTGTCGATGCGTGAAATGATATCGTTTTCAATGAGAAGATCGCTTTCAAAAAGCTGATTTTCATTGATAATGGTGGCGTTTTTAATAAGGATTTTCATATCGAAATAAGTTGAGACGTCAAATATCAGCTGTTGACCGTTCCGTTAGTCTGACAAATTTAACTGAATTTTGACTAAAGCCAAATAATTGTAAGGTTTTTACAAACCGGTCTGTTTTTACGGTTTAATTTAAAACAGACTTCATTCTCACCTCTATTTTTTTACCTTTGCGGAAACAAAATATAAGAAAATTGTATAAGAAACTGTTCGGGCAGACGGCGATGTATGGCCTGACAACCATTATTATCCGGTTGTTTCCTTTTATTTTAAGTCCCTACATTTTCGAGGCTTTCGGGCCGACGGCATATGCGCCGTACGCAGATTTCTATTCGGTGGCGGGAATCATCACCGTACTACTCACCCACGGTATGGAAACCACATTTTTCCGTTTCGCACTGGATGAAAAGGATCATAAAAAACTGATTTCAACCGCCTTCTTTAGCGTGCTTTTCGCTGCGCTTTCCTTCCTTATTCTAGGTCTGATTTTTCGCGATCCACTGGCGGTAGCCTTCAAAACACCCGATCAGGTCCACCTGCTTTCCATTTTAGTGATGATTTTAGCACTGGATGCTTTTTCAGCGATGCCTTTTGTGATCCTGCGAAAACAGGAAAGGCCTGTGAAATTTGCGGTGATAAAAATCATCAACGGAGCCATCAATTTCTGTCTGGTGATCTTTTTTATCAGGATTCTCCCCTCTTTTCCGGAAGGAATCTCAGGATTGAAATACAGCCCTGAATTTGGTATCGGGTATGTATTTGTCGCCAACCTTATCGCCAGTGCGGTGACATTTCTGTTGCTGAGCGGGGAGATTGTTGCTGCACGAATCCGGCATTTTGACCCTTCGCTCTGGAAGAAAATGATCAAATATTCGCTTCCGATTATGTTCGCAGGATTGGCGGGAATTGTGAATGAAACCCTGGACCGGCAGTTCCTGAAGTTTCTGCTTCCCGACGGTATTGCCCAGGAACAATTGGGAATTTATGGAGGAGTAACGAAAATCGTCACCTTTGTGCTGCTCTTCAAACAAGCGTATGTATTGGGCGTTGAACCTTTCTTTTTCAGTCATTCAAAAAATGAAAATTCGCGGGCAACCTATGCGAGACTGATGGATGTTTTCGTTACGGCCAACTGTCTTATCATCCTGTTTCTGACGGTAAATCTCAGTTGGCTTGCGCCCATGTATCTTCGGAATCCTGCCTATTTTGCGGGCATCGATATTCTTCCGATTTTATTTATTGCTACGCTTTTTCTGGGAATTTATCTGAATCTTTCAGTATGGTATAAACTTACCGACCGAACCATTTATGGAGCGTACATATCGGCAGCAGGAGCTGCAGTTACCATTGTGGTCAATGTAATTTTTATTCCTCAGTTCGGCTACTGGGCTTCCGCCTGGGCTACTGTGACTGCCTATTTTGTCATGATGATGATATCGCTGTTGTGGGGTCAGCACAGATTCCCGATTCCGTATCACTTTTACCGGAATGCAGTTATTATTTTAATCACCATCGTAGTGGCACTGGCATATTACCAAAATTTGAAACAATACATTTTGCTGGGAAATATAATCTTCTTAGTTTTAGCAGCGG